>DATIMU010000211.1:0-2147 GCA_035475015.1 Acetobacteraceae bacterium | reverse complement strand
GCGGCGATCTTGATCGTGCCGTCGTCGTCGATGTCGATCTTGCAGCCGGTCTGCTCGACGATCTCGCGGATCACCTTGCCGCCGGTGCCGATCACCTCGCGGATCTTCTCCTTGGGCACGTTGATCACCGTAATACGCGGTGCCGTCGCGGCGACGTCGCTGCGCGCCCCGGTGAGCGCCTTGCTCATCTCGCCCAGAATGTGCATCCGTCCGTCCCGCGCCTGGTCGAGCGCGATGCGCATGATCTCGGGCGTGATCGAGGTGATCTTGATGTCCATCTGCAGGCTGGTGACGCCCTGCTCGGTGCCGGCGACCTTGAAGTCCATGTCGCCGAGATGGTCCTCGTCACCCAGGATGTCGGTCAGCACCGCGAAGCCGCGATCCTCCTTGATGAGCCCCATCGCGATGCCCGCCACCGGCCGCTTCAGCGGCACGCCGGCGTCCATCAGCGCGAGCGAGCTGCCGCACACCGTCGCCATCGAGGAGCTGCCGTTGCTCTCAGTGATCTCGCTGACGATCCGCATGGTGTAGGGGAACTGCTCCTTGCTCGGCAGCAGCGGGTGCAGCGCCCGCCACGCGAGCTTGCCGTGGCCGATCTCGCGCCGGCCCGGCGAGCCCATGCGGCCGGCCTCGCCCACCGAATACGGCGGGAAGTTGTAGTGCAGCATAAAGTGCTCACGGTAGTCGCCGGCGAGCGCGTCGATCATCTGCTCGTCCTGGCCGGTGCCGAGCGTCGCGACGACCAGCGCCTGGGTCTCGCCACGGGTGAACAGCGCCGAGCCGTGGGCGCGCGGCAGCACGCCGACCTCGCCGATGATCGGCCGCACCGTCTTGGTATCGCGGCCGTCGATCCGCAGGCCGGTGTCGAGGATGGCGTTGCGCACGATGTCGGCCTCGAGCTCCTTGAGCAGCCCCTTGGCCTTCTCCACTTCGAGTCCCTCGGCGGCGAGCGCCGTCGCGGCTTCCTTCTTGGCGGCGCCGACCTTCTCTTGGCGGACCAGCTTCTGGCTCTCGCGGTAGGCCTCGACCAGCGGGGCGCGGGCCAGCGCGTCGACGCGCGCGGCGAGCGCCTGCTGCTCGTCGGAGGGCTCCGGCAGCGTCCACGGCTCCTTCGCGGCGCGCTCGGCGAGCTCGATGATCGCCTGGATCACCGGCTGGAACGCTTGGTGGCCGAAATTCACCGCGCCGAGCATCACCTCCTCGGTGAGCTCCTGCGCCTCACTCTCCACCATCAGAACGCCCTCGGTGGTGCCGGCGACGACGAGGTCGAGCTGCGGCTTGTCGAGCCTCCCGATGGTCGGGTTCAGCACATACTGCCCGTCCTCGTACCCGACGCGCGCAGCAGCGACCGGGCCGAAGAACGGGATGCCCGAGAGGGTCAGGGCGGCCGAGCAGCCGATCATCGCGACAATGTCGGGGTCGTTCTCGAGGTCATGGCTCAGCACGGTGGCGACCACCTGGACCTCGTTGCGGAAGCCCTGGGGGAACAGCGGGCGGATCGGCCGGTCGATCAGGCGGCTGGTCAGCACCTCCTTCTCGGACGGGCGCCCCTCGCGCTTGAAGAAGCCGCCGGGGATCTTGCCGGCGGCGAAGGCCTTCTCCTGGTAGTTCACGGTCAGCGGGAAGAAATCCTGGCCGGGCTTGGTCGAGCGGACGCCGACCGCCGTGCAGAGCACGATGGTGTCGCCGTAGCGGACCAGCACGGCGCCGTCGGCCTGCCGCGCGATCTTGCCGGTTTCCAGGATCAGCTTGCGGCCGCCCCAGTCGAGTTCCTTGCGGAAATAGTTGAACATCGCTGCTTGTCGTTCCTTCGGGAATGCGCGACGCGGACGGGCTGCACGAATGCGATCCGATCGTCCCGGCGGAAGACGGCGTCTCGGGCGGCATGGACCGGGATCGCGGCGCGACTGCGCCGGAACCCGGGGGCTACGCCTAGGCGCAGCCGCGGGCCATGTGGCCGGAAACGCCGTCGCGGCTCCCGCCTTCGGGTTGCCGGATCGGCGTTCTGTCGTCCGCCGCCATCGCGGCGCTGGGGCTCACACGGCCCCGGGCAATGCCCCGCGCCACCATGACGCGGGGATATCGCCGGCGCCCGTCATATGGGGACGGGTGCCGGCCAGTTCAGGACTAGCGCCGCAGATTAAGCC
>DATIMU010000210.1:0-6254 GCA_035475015.1 Acetobacteraceae bacterium | reverse complement strand
CCGAGGTGTCGACACAGGCGGAAAAGGCCGCTCGGCTCCGGGATCTGCACGCAGCACCAGGCGCCTTCCTCGCCGGCAATTGCTGGGACGCCGGCACTGCGCGGCTGCTCGCGCATGTCGGCTTCGCGGTGGTGGAGACCAGCAGCGCCGGCGTGATGTTCGCGCGCGGCTGGCCGGACGGCGACGGCCTGGCCTCGCGCGAGCTCATGCTGGGGAACGCCCGCGCCGTGGCGGGCGCGGTCGACGTGCCGGTGATCGCCGATCTCGAGAACGGCTTCGGCCACCGGCCGGAGGAGGTGGCGGAAACCATCCGGCTGGCCGCCGAGACCGGCATCGTCGGCGGCTCGATCGAGGACGCGACCGGCGACCGCTCCGACCCGATCTACCCGTTCGACGCGGCCGTCGCCCGCATCCGCGCCGGCGCCGAGGCCGCGCGCGCCCTGCCCTTCCCCTTCCTGCTCACCGCCCGCGCCGACCAGTTCATGCACGGCAGGCCAGACTTGGCCGAGGTGATCCGCCGCGCCCAGGCGTTCCAGGAGGCCGGCGCCGACGTGATCCTCGCGCCGGGTTTGGCCGACAAGGAGGAGATCGAAACCCTCGCCAAGTCGCTCGACCGGCCGCTCGCGGTCATCATGGGGCTATCGAGCTATCGCCCGAGCCTCACCGAGCTCGGCTGGATCGGGGTGAAGCGGGTCAGCGTGGGGAGCGCGCTATCGCGGGTCGCGCTGACGGCGTTTCTCGGGGCTGCACGCGAGATGCACGAGCATGGGACGTTCGGGTTTGCCGCGGATGCGGTTCCGTTTGGGGAATTGAATGGGTTGTTTCGGCGGTTGAATGGGGCTGCCTGATGGGCCGAAACCGGGTTCGGGAGATGAGGACGATTGAGGGACAATTCTCTGCATCCGAGCCGGCGCCGACGGACCAGTGAGATTTGACAACGGCTGATGGCCGCCCCGCGCCGCAGCTGTTCATCCCGCAGTTTTTGCTGTCAAGGATCTAGAAAGGACAATCGGCAAAGATCTCGCCAGAGAGAGCGGACGTGCACGCTCACCTATGCGGAGATCGGGATGACTGACTTGATGATCGAGCGCAAGATGCTGCTTGCGCCACACAAAGCTACGGGACGGGGGCGAAAGGTTCCCTTGCGCGTTCTTGTTCCACTCGGTTTTATTATGCTCTGTAGCTTGGCACATCCATCAGTTTTTCCCCTCGCCGTTATTGGGAGCGTACTATTTATCCTCGCATATCATTACATTTCCAGATTTAAAGTCGGGCCCGAAGTCGCGGGTGACGCTCGGGATGCGCTCGTCAAATTCATTGGACGTGAACCCCTCTACATTGACACCACTTTCATGGATGCACGGTCCGCTACGCTGGCCGGAACCGGCATCGCCTGGGATGGTCAAAGGCTCTACATTCTTGACGCTGGCGAGGTCGCGCGGATTCCCGTGTCTGCAATCCGATCATGGACGTGGCAAATCGCGAGCGCGTCGAGCACGAAACTTTACGGAACCGCGAATCTTGCCATGCAGCTGGGCGTTTTCAAGGAAAATCGTCGGAACATCGTGGACGCGCGGAAGCAGTCTGGCTTCTTTGTTACTGTTGCCGATGTCGATAAACCTCGCTGGCAGTTTGCCACGACCGACGAAACGACACTTCGTCGGTGGGAGGAAATCCTCACCCAAGTCCAGGAGGGCCGCCTCAAGGCAGCCTAGGCTTTTATGGAAAGCGGGCCGCAGCGCGGTCCCCACGGGTCGGGGGTGACCTCATTCGGAGGGAAGAGCAGCCCGAGCCAAGGCACGCCGGACGGCCTCCGGATCACCGGCAATAGCCTTGAGATAGGCGCGGGCAGGCTGATCGGGCTCCGCCCTGCCTTGCTCCCAGTCGCGCAACGTGCCGAGCGGGATTTGGTACCGCGCCGCGAATTCTTCCTGTGTCAGCCCGAGTGCCCGGCGCAACGTCTTGGCGCGAGGAACGCGCCGCATCCCGGCCAACCTCTCCTCGGTCAGCGGTTGCGCGTCAGGGTCGCGCAGGGCCGCCGCGCGGACTTCAGCGTCCGTCATCGCGTCGAGGCGGCTCCAGTCATGTTTCGCGGTTTTCGTCATGGTATCTGCGCCGTTCATGTGGCTCGGCCCGGCGGGCCGAGATTATGCGAATCCGGTTCTTCCTCACGGTGTAGGCGACGAAGAGCAAACGGTGCTCGACCATTCCGAGCATCACGATACGCGGTTCGGCGGCATCCTGTGCATCGTCTTGCCATTCGACTGCGAACGCATCGCTGAACGCAGCTCGCGCCATCTCGAAAGTGACGCCGTGGTTTTGTCGATTGAGCGCCGCCTTCGCGTCAGCCCATTCAAACTCGCCATCCCGCACGGACTACTGCTTACCCGCAGTTCAGTCAACGACCGTATGTCAGGCAAGCTACTTTGCAGCTACAATCCCGCGAACAACGCAGTGGAAAGATACCGTTCGGCGAACGAAGCCGCGATCCCCACGATCAGCTTGCCCGCGTTCGCCGGCTCCTTGCCCATTTCCAGCATCGCGTGCAGCACCGCCCCCGACGAGACGCCGATCGGCAAGCCCTCCACCTCGGCGCACCGCCGGGCGGCAGCCATCGACTGGCGCTCCGTCACGCGGCGGAGGCCGTCGAGGTTTTCGAGCTCCAGCACTTTTGGCCGGAAGCCGGCGCCGATGCCCTGGATGGCGTGCGGGCCGGGCTCGTCGCCGGACAGGACGGCACTCTCGGCGGGCTCGATGCCGATGACCTGCAGCCCAGGCCGGCGCGGCTTCAAGGCGCGGGCGATGCCGGTCAGCGTGCCGCCGGTGCCGATCCCGGCGACGACGATGTCGACCTGGCCCCCGGTGTCGATCCAGATCTCCTCCGCCGTGGTCGCGGCGTGGATGTCGGGGTTGGCCGGGTTGTCGAACTGGCGAGCCATCCAGGCGCCCGGCGTGCGCTCGACGATCGCCTCGGCGCGGGTGATGGCGCCCGCCATGCCCTGGCGCGACGGGGTCTGCTCGACCGTCGCCCCCATCAGCCGCAGCATCTTGCGGCGCTCGATCGAGGCGCCGTCGGGCATCACCACGATGAGCTGGTAGCCCTTCGCGGCCGCGACGAAGGCCAGCGCGATGCCGGTGTTGCCGGAGGTCGGCTCCACCAGCGTCGTCACCCCGGGCTTGATCTCCCCGGCGCGCTCCGCGGCCTCGACCATCGCGAGACCGATGCGGTCCTTCACCGAGCCGAGCGGGTTGAAGAACTCCAGCTTGAGGGCGAGATCGGCCGCCAACCCGTCGGCGGCGATGAGCCGGGGCAGCCGGACCAGCGGCGTCGCGCCGATCGTCTCGAGGATACTGTCGAACATTCGCCCGCGCGCCGGGACGGAGGCGGTGGCGGGTTCGGCGGGGCGGCGGCGCGGGCCGGTGCTGGCGCTCATGCGCTGTTTATCTCTCCGGTTGGGTCAGAACACCAGCTTGACGCCGACCAGCGCCAGCACCGCCGCCAGCACGCCGCGCAGCACGACGTCGGGCAGCCGGGCCGACAGGTAGCTGCCGAGCACGATGCCGGGCAGCGAGCCGACCAGCAGCGAGACCAGCATCGAGCCGTTCACCGAGCCTAGCATCCAATGCCCGAGGCCGGCGATCAGGGTCAGCGGCACGGCGTGCGCGATGTCGGAACCGATGATGGTGGGGATCGGCAGGCGAGGATACAGCAGGATCAGGGCGGTGACGCCGAGCGCTCCGGCGCCGATCGAGGAGATCGACACCAGGACCCCCAGGGTGGCGCCGGTGAGAACGGTGAGGATCGCGGTCTTGCGCGCGCTGAAGCCCATCAGGCGGTGTCCGGCGTACGCCATGATCCGGCGCCGCATCACCAGCGCGATCGAGGTCAGGATCAGCGCGCAGCCGAGGATCGTCGAGATCAGGCTGGCGGAACTCTTGCCGACCAGGTCGAAGCGCGTGACCAGGTACAGCGTCAGCACGGTCGCTGGCACGCTGCCCGCCGCCAGCCGCCCCGTCACCCGCCAGTCCACCGTCTTGTTCATGCCGTGGACCAGCGTGCCGGCCGATTTGGTGACGGAGGCGAACAAGAGATCGGTGCCCACCGCGGTCAGCGGATGGACGCCGAACAGCAGCACCAGCAGCGGCGTCATCAGCGAGCCGCCACCGACGCCGGTCTGCCCGACCAGGACGCCGACGACGAAGCCGGACAGCGAGTACAGCGGATTGAAGTGGGAGAGGATGCTCATGGCACCACGGCTCTGCCGCGCCCGGTGGTTGCAGCTCCTCCCACGATCAGCCTCCAGCCCGCCTCCCCTGCCGCCATCATGCGCGGCTTCCGGTGGAAGTGGTGAGTCCGATCCCCGCCCCCGCTCCGGTTCCGCGCAAAGCGAGGGCGCCGCCCCGGCTAGGAGCAGCGCCCCTCGGCTCAGTCATCGGCCGGATCGGTCAGGTCCGCTCGTGCGGCAGCTTCGGCTGGTCCACCACCCGCAGATATGGCTTCAGCGTCTTCCAGCCCTGCGGGAAGCGCTCCTTCGCGTCGGCGTCCGATAGGCTGGGCGAGATGATGACCGGCTGGCCGTTGGTCCAGTTCACCGGGGTCGCCACCTTGTGCGCGTCGGTCAGCTGCAGGCTGTCGATCACCCGCACGATCTCGTCGAAATTGCGCCCGGTGCTGGGCGGATAGGTCAGGATCAGCCGCACCTTCTTCGCCGGGTCGATGATGAACACGCTGCGCACCGTGATGGTCGGGTCCGCCTCGGGATGCACCATTCCGTAGAGGTCGGACACCTTCTTGTCGGGGTCCGCCAGCACCGGGAAGTTCAGCGCCTGGCCCTGGGTCTCCTCGATGTCCTTCTCCCAGCCCTTGTGGCTGGTGGCGGGATCGACCGAGAGGCCGATCGCCTTGACGTTGCGCTTGTCCCATTCCGGCTTCAGCCGCGCGACCTCGGCGAGCTCGGTGGTGCAGACCGGCGTGTAGTCCTTGGGATGGCTGAACAAGACGCCCCAGGAATTGCCCAGCCAATCGTGAAACCGGATCTTCCCGGCCGTGCTGTCCTGCTCGAAGTCCGGGGCGATCTGCCCAAGCTGTATCGACATGGCCTGCCTCCTCGCGTTGCCGTAGGTGCCGATATGAGGTCGAGCCTTCAGATCGCAAAGGTGATGGGCTCGGCGGCAGGCCGGCGCAGTCCTGCCGCCGCGGCGCGGCGCAGCAGATCATCCAGCGACAGCTCCTGCAGACGGGTGCGGAGCCCGTTGTCGAGATCCGTCCACAGCGGGTCCACCACCGCGTTCTGCAGCTTGCCGCCCGGACCGTGCGCCGGCTGCTCGTCATCCTCGGTCAGGCTGACGGCGACGATCTCGGCCAGCCGAATGTCGCGCTGCGGGCGGCCCAGCCGATAGCCGCCACGCGGCCCGCGCACGCTGTCGAGCAGGCCGGCGCGGGACAGCGATTGGAGCAGCGGCTCCATGCCGCGCCGGGCGAGGCCGAGCCGCTCGGCGATATCGGCGGCGCTCACCGTGCCGGACCGGCCGGCATGAAATGCAATATCCAGCATGATGGACACGGCGGTCATCGCGCGGTCCCGTCGGACGATCATCCCTTTGCTCCAAAGCGCGTGCTATGCGGGCTTCGGTGAACTTGGCCTCAACCGGCCATCTACTTCAAGCGGGTTTCACGCGCGCGCAATGATCGGCTCCCTCCCTTGACCACCGCGAAGCTCAGCGTCCTGCTGGGCGCCGACAGCCTGCTCGGCCGCCGTTCCGGCGTTGGCCGCATGACGTGGCAGATCGCCCACATGCTGCGGGAACACCCCGAGATCGGCGCCCTGCGGCTGCTCGCCGGCGCCGGCACCCTGCCGCTGGATTGCCTCGATGCAGCGGAGCCGGACAGTGCCCCGGCGCCACGCGACGGCGGCGCGGGCTCGCGGGAGCGGCTTGGCCGAGTGCCGGGAGCGGCCGCCCTGCGTGCCGCGTGGCTGCGGCGGCGGTTGAATCGAGTGGCGCGAGCCCTGCCGCCGCCGGTCGTCTACCACGAGCCGAACCTCATCGCGCGCCCGTTCGACGGCCCCACCGTGCTGACCATCAACGATCTCTCCTGGCGCGTCGACCGCGGTTTCCACCCCGAGCGGCGGGCCGCCTGGATCGAGCGCCGCCTGCCCGGCAGCCTCGCGCAGGCGACGCGCTTCGTCTCGATCTCGAGCTTCACCGCCGGCGAGATGGTCCGCGAGCTCGGCATCCCGCGCGAGCGGATCGAC
>DATIMU010000209.1:0-7859 GCA_035475015.1 Acetobacteraceae bacterium | reverse complement strand
ACGGGACGCTCGCGACGAGGTTCTGTCCGTCATGCTGGGCGAGCACCACGGCGGAGATGCCCGGGCTGCGGCCCCAGGGGACTCGCGTGGCGGTGCCCTCGATCCGCCAGCCGGCGCCCTCGCGCGCGAGGCGGAGGCCTTCGCCGGTGGCGACCGGGGCGACGGTGAGCGGCCCGTCGGGAATGTCGAGCCTTGCCCCGGCGAGCAGCCAGCTCGCCAGCATGGTCTCTGCCAAGGGCAGCGGGAGGGCATGCTCGCCGGCGACGCGGAGCAGGCTCAGCGCGTCGGGGATCGCCACGCCGAAGCCACCGGCGTCCTCGGGCACCAGGGCGCGGTGCAGCCCGGCCTCCTCGACCGCCGCCCAGGCGGCCGCCGGCCAGACGCCCTGCTCGGCCTCGCGTAGCACCTTGGTCTCGCAATGCTCCTGGAACAGCCGCGACGCGGTTTCGCGCAGCATCTCGCCAGGGGAGTCCGCCGTGGAGTCCATGCCCGTCCGCCTTCTGGTTCGCCTTCGCCCGTGCCAAGCTAGCACCGGTCCGCCGCAAGGAAAGAGCCCATGCAGATCGCCTCATCGGTGGCGGCGAGCCGTGCCCTCGCCGCCGGGCTGTTCGACACGCTGCGCCGCGACAGCCTGGACCCGCCGGGTGTCACGCGCGACCCGTACGGCCCCGGCGAGCAGCGCGCGCACGCGACCATCGAGCGGGCGGCGCGCGACCTCGGCCTCGAGATCACGCGGGACGCGGCGGCCAATCTCTACATGACCTGGCCGGGGCGCGACCGGGCGGCGCAGCGCGTGATCGTCGGGTCGCATCTCGACAGCGTGCCGCACGGCGGCAATTTCGACGGCGCAGCCGGCGTGATCGCGGGGCTCGTCGCGGTCGAGGCGCTCAAGCGGCTGGGCCTCGAACCCGCCTGCGATCTCACCGTCATGGCGATTCGCGCCGAGGAGAGCGTGTGGTTCGAGGTCTCCTACATCGGCAGCCGAGGCGCGCTCGGCACCTTGCCGGAGGGCGCCATGGAGGCGATGCGGCGCGACACGCGACGGCCGCTCGCGGCGCACGTCGCCGAGTGCGGCGGCGATCCCGACGCGCTCCGGGCCGGCGTGCGCCATCTCGATCCAGCAAGCTTGCGCGCCTATCTCGAAGTGCATATCGAGCAGGCGCCGAGCCTCGTCGAGGCCGACCGGCCGGTGGCCATCTGCACCGGCATTCCCGGCAATTTCCGGTTCCCGAGCGCGCGCATCGAAGGCGCCTACGACCATGTCGGCCTGCCCCGCCGGTTTCGCCACGATGCGGCCCTCGCGGGCGCCGATTTCTTCGTGGCACTCGACCGGGTTTGGGAGGAATACGACGCGCGCGGCATCCCGATGGCCTGCACCATCGGGCGCTTTCACACCGACGCTGAGGCGCACGGCATGACGATCATTCCTGGCGAGTTCCGCTTCTCGCTCGACGTGCGGGCCTATGACGCGGCGGTGCTCGCCGAGTTGGAGCGCCGCACCGACGCGATCATCGCGGAGATCGAGCAGCGCAGGCGCGTGCGCTTCGACATCGGCGCGCGGGCGCGGGCAGCCGTCGGGCCGGTCGATCCGTCGATCGCGGCGGCCCTGGCGGAGGGAGCCGGGGCGTTGGGGCTCCCTGTGTTGCAAATCGGCAGCCCCGCATCGCACGACGCCGCGGCGTTTGCGGCCTGCGGCGTGCCGATGGGAATGCTGTTCGTGCGCAACCGGAACGGCAGCCACAATCCGCGCGAGGCCATGGAAATCGAGGATTTCCTCTCCGCCACCACGCTGCTGAGTTGGTGGCTCACCGAGGAATGCTGCCGGTAGCGGGACGAAGCCCCCGTTTCGGCCCGCGAAATTCGCGCGAGTGGCCCGCAAAAGAATTCTTGGTTTTCCTGGGCAACTGTGAAGCGCTTCACCGCGCCCCGCGCTGAAATGCGCGAGAACCCCTGCAACGGATGATGACCATCCGGGCTCGCAAGGGGAAATCCGATGCGCACTTCCATGATCGCGATGATAGCGGTTCTGGGTCTGGCCGGATGGCAGATCCAGGGCACGGCCGGGACGGACAGCAAGCACCCGCTCCGCACCGCCTACGAAGACACCGTCCAGCGTTACTACAGTGGCCAGTCGGTCCAGCAGTCGACCGCTCCGCAGCGCGCGCAGCCGCTCGCCGACGGCGCCAACGCGACCGGCGTTGACAACGCCAAGCTGGCCGACGCAGGCGACATGATCGGTGTCAACAACGCCAAGCTGGCGGACGCCGGCGACATGACGGGTGTCGATAACGCCAAGCTGGCCGACGCAGCCGACATGATCGGTGTCAACAATGCCAAGCTGGCGGATGCGGGCGACATGATCGGTGTCAACAATGCCAAGCTGGCCGACGCCGGCGACATGACGGGCGTCGACAACGCCAAGCTGGCGGATGCGGGCGACATGTCCGGCGTCGACAACGCCAAGCTGGCCGATGCCGGCGACATGATCGGCGTCGACAACGGACAGCGTAGCCGGACGGTCTAGAGCGGGGCGTCCCCGCTCCCCGCGAAGTCCGAACGGCGCATGACCGCGATACCGGGATCTCCGGTATCGCGGTCATCGTTTTGGCGCCCTCGCGTCGTGGCGCCGTCTCGTCATCCAGTGGCGCGCCTGCCAGGATACTCCCCGGACCGGAACGGGGAGCGACAGCATGAACGGCACCGCGCACGACCACTCGCAATGGGGCGCCGCCGACCAGATCGGCGCTGCCAACCTGCTCACGGCGGAGCGGCGCCTCGCGGCACTCGGCCTGGTGCGCGAGGCTCGCGTCTACGACGTCAGCCACACCATCGCCGCCGGGGCGCCCTACATGGCGCCCAACCAGACGCCGTACCTGCTGTCGATTTTCGCGTCCTGGCGCGACAGCCTGAAGCGGCGGCGCCAGCTCGGTTTCACCAACGATGCCGGCGGCAACCTCGAACGCATCGAGATGACCACGCATGTCGGGACGCATATCGACGCGCTCGGGCATTTCACCAAGGGCGACCGCCTCTACAACGGCTTCGACGCCAACGAGACGGTGACCGACTGGGGCCTGGAACGCCTCGGCATCGAGCAAATGCCGCCGATGGTCACGCGCGGCGTGCTGCTGGATGTCGCCGGCCTCGACGGCGGCGCGCACCTTGCCCCCGGGCGCGTCGTCACGCCGGACGATCTCGCCCGCGCCGAGGAGGCCGCCGGGGTGCGCATCGGCGAAGGCGATGTCGCGCTGATCCGCACCGGCTGGGGCCGCTATTTCGGCGTCGACAACGCGCGCTACCTGGAAGGCGAGCCCGGCATCGACGCGCCCGGCGCGCGCTGGCTGACCTCGCGCGGCGTGGTCGCCATCGGAGCCGACAACATGGCGGTCGAGGTGCTGCCCAACCCGGACCCGCGCATGGGAATGCCGGTACACCAGCACGCGCTGGTCGAGGCCGGCGTGCATCTGATCGAGAACCTCGCACTCGACGAGCTGGCGCGCGACGGCGTGCGGAGCTTCTGCTTCATCCTGCTCGCCACCAAATACAAAGGCGCCACCGGCTGCCCGGTGCGGCCGATCGCCATGGTGTAGCGCGCCGGCAAGTGGCGGAATGACTTCCGCCCTACGCGATCAGGTGTAGGGCGGACGTCATTCCGCCACCGAGCCGCCGCGAAAGTCAGCGCGTATCGGTGTGGAACGTCTTACCGACGATCTTCCAGCCGTCGGCGAGCTTGGCCAACGTGAGATAGTCCGTGAAGTAGCGCGGCGGGATCGCGCATTGCACCTTCGCAAACGCGGTGGCCGGCCCCGAGCGGTCGATCGTCACGATCGCATCGTGCCGGGGCAGGTCCTGGCTGCGCGGCGACGGCCGCCCCTTCACCGCCTCCAGCCATTGCGCGCGCGGCAGCACGGCGAGCGTCCCGTCCGGCGCCACGCCGCGCAGGTCGGCGCTCTCATGGAAGGCGGCGCCGAGCTTGCCGACATCGCCTTCGTGCATCCCGTCGAAATAGGTCCACAGCACTGTCTCGATCGCCTTCAGATCGTCGGTCACGGCATCCCCCAAATCATTCGCGACGCCACTGTGGCGCGGTCGCCCCGTCCGGCGCAACGCCACGGACGGGGCGGGCATCGCGCCGGGTGCGTTACGGTTTGTTACGACACGTCATCGTGACGCAACCGGCGCAAAAAGGCCCTGGGTTACGCTCTCGATCCGATGCAGTTTACGGCCGTGGTGGACAGGCGCCCCGCCCGCCCTCCGGCGTTCCCAGGTCCGGTTCCCTCAAGGAGTTCGAGGACAATGCGACACATTGCCTGCGCGATCGGCGCGGCTGTCGTCGCGTCCGCGGCCGTGTCCGGTTCCGCGCACGCGACCCCTTCGTTCGCCAACATCATCGACCCGCTGAACCCCACCTTCACCCAGGCGCTCGGCACCAACGATGCCGGCACCATCGTGGGTTACGGCAACGCCTCGGCCTTCAACGGCTTCCGGCTCACCTTGCCGAGCAGCTTCACCCGCGAGAATTTCCCCGGCCAGCCGGCCACGCAAGTCATCGGCATCAGCGGCGCGGGCAACACGGTCGGGTTCTATGTCGATGCGGCCGGCGGCAATCACGGCTTCACGGAGACGGGCGGCACCTTCACCACGGTCGACCGGCCGGGCACCGTGTTCAACCAGCTGCTCGGCATCAACCGCGCGGGGACGGAGATCGCGGGCTATTCCTCGACCGATTTCGCCGGCGCCACGCTGCAGCACGCCTTCGCCCTCGCGGGCGGCGTCTACACCGACATCAACGCGCTGCTGCCGGCGAACTTCAACAGCCAGGCGACCGGCGTGAACGACGCCGGCAAGGTGGTTGGCTTCTACCAGGACGCCGCCGGCAACTTCACCGCCTTCACGGACGCGGCGGGGATGATCGCGCATTTCCTGTTCCCCGGCTCCGTGTCGACCCAGGCGCTCGGGATCAACGATATCGGCCAGATCGTCGGCGACTACCTCGACGCCGCCGGGGTGATGCACGGCTTCCTCGATGCCGGCGGGGTTTTCACCACGCTCGATCCCACTGGTTCCACCGCGACGACGATCAACGGCATCAACAACCGGGGCCGTGTCGTCGGGTTCTATGTCGATGCCGCCGGCAACACGATCGGCACCGTGGGCAGCGTGCCCGAGCCGGCCTCCATGCTGATCCTCGCCGCCGGACTGGTCGGGCTGGGCGCGGCCCGGCGGCGGCGCACCGATGCCTGACGCCGATTGACCGTTGCCGCCCGGGATGCTGGATCGCGCTTCGGTCCGGCATCCCGGGGGGCGACGTGCGTGCGCATCGGCATCGACATCGGCGCGAGCAAGATCGAAGCGGCGGCACTTGCGGCCGAGGGCGTCATCGCGACGCGGCATCGCCTGCCGACGCCAATCACTTATCGCGATACGCTCGGCGCGATCGCGGCACTGGTCGAGCGCGTCGAGGCGGCCAACGGCGCGGCGGCCAGCGTCGGCATCGGCTTTCCCGGTCGGATCGACCAGGCGACCGGGCGGCTGCGCAGCTCGACGCCGCTCGACGGCCAGCGCTTCCAGGCGGATATCGAGGCGGCGCTCGGCAGGCCGGTGCGGATCGCCAATGACGGCGCGTGCTTCACCCTGTCCGAGGCCGTGGACGGCGCGGCCGCCGGGCGGCGCACGGTGTTCGGCGTGATCCTCGGGACCGGGTGCGGCGGCGGGGTGGCGGTGGACGGGCGGTTGCTCGACGGCCCGAACGGCGTGGCCGGGGAGTGGGGCCACAGCCCGTTTCCGTTCACTCACGGGTCGGAATTCCCGCCGCCGCGCTGCTGGTGCGGCCGGCTCGGCTGCGTCGAGACCATGCTGGCCGGCCCCGCCCTCGCGCGTGACGCCGACGGGCCGGCGGGGCGCGACGCGAGCGCCCTCCCGGCCCGCGCCGCGTCGGGCGATGCCGGCGCCCAGGCGGCGCTCGACCGACACGCAGAACGGCTCGCCCGCGCGCTGGGCTGGGTGGTCAACCTGATCGACCCGGACGCGATCGTGCTGGGCGGCGGTCTGTCCAACATGGACCATCTCTATGCCCGGCTGCCCGCGCTCCTCACCGCGCATGTCTTCGGCGGCAGCTGCGCCACGCCGATCCTGCGGCCCGTCCACGGCGACAGCTCCGGCGTGCGCGGCGCCGCGTGGCTGTGGCCGTGAGCGTCAGGACAGGCCGGGCGGCGGCCAGGCCCGGAGCCCGTGGCCGAGCAGCAGCGAGAGTCCCAGCCCCGCCCCGCCGCCGTGCTCGATCGTCACCGGCGGGAGCGTCTCGATGCGGGAGAAGATCGGGGCGTATTGGGCGGCGGCTCGCGCGGCATCCTCGGCGCGCACGACGATGAGCACGTCCTTACCCACGGCGGTATCGGCGGGTCGGTCGAGGCCGAACTGGCGGTCGTCGGTATTGAGGCAGACCACTGGCTCGCTGCCGCCGAGCGCGTAGCCGATCTTGCCGGTGTCGTGCCAGTTGACCCCGGCGACGACGAGGTCGCGCCGCCCGGCGAGGCCGCGTGCCGCGAGGGCGGGGCGTAGCTCGGTCCAGTTCACCGCCTCCAGCGACGGGTCTTTTCCAGGCGGGAAATGCGACGAGAAGCCGGGCAGCCAGCCGTAGCGCACCTGCGTCCCCACCACGGCAACTCCCAACAGCACGAATACGGCGGTGCTGGTGAGCCAGATCCGGGTAACCCGGCGGCCGCGGTCCAGGTCGCCCGCCACGAGCACGCCGAGCAGCGGGAACAGCATCAGGTAGCCCGGCGCCGCCCAGTGGTAGAGCACGCGATGGCTCGACCAGGCAGCGACGAGGGTGAACATCAGGATCGGCAGCGCCGCGAGACAGCAGAGCAGCCAGCCCCGCCATTCGCGCGGCCCGGGCCGGATCGCCTGGACGAAGACCAGCATGAGGGGCAGCCAGATCCAGGGCAGCAGGAACAGCGCCTCGCCACCTAGGGTCACGAGCGGCATCGCCGGCAGGAAATGGGCACCCCCGGCGCGGCCGGCCTGGAAGGCGAACGAGGCCCAGCCGTGCGTCGCGTTCCAGATCAGCACCGGCAGGAACACCAGGCCCGCGACCAGCCCGGCGAGATAGGGCTCCGGCCGTCGCAACCAGCGCCGGTGCTCTTGCTGGGTGAGGAGATAGACACCGGCGCCCGCGAACGTCAGGACGGCGGAGTATTTGGCGAACAGCGCCAGCCCGATGCAGAATCCGCTGGCCAGCCACCAGAGCCGGGCCCGCCGCCCGGAGCCCTGCATCGCATGGACCAAGCATAGCGCGGCGGCGAGCAGGGCCGCGTCCAAGGGGCCGTCGGGCAGCACCCAGCCGCCGGTGGTGACGCCGAACACCGGGGCGAGATTGAGTGTCACGGCCGCCCAGAGCCCGGCGCGCGGCGTGTAGAGGGTCGCCGTGAGCCGGTACATCAGCCATGTGGACAGGCCGAACAGCGCGATGAACGGCAGCCGCACGATCACCGCCGCGTCGCTGCCGGCCAGCCAGATCGCCCCCCAGGCCAGCCACCACGCGGCCGGCGGATGATCGAAATAGCCGAGCCGCAGCTCGCGCCCGGCCGCCACCATGTAGCTCTCGTCCATGCCGAGGCCGAGTGCCAGGCCGAACAGGATGCGCAGCGCGCCGGTGCCCAGGATCAGCAGCAGCACGAGCGTTGCGTCGTCCGCCCTGGCCAATCTGCGCATCAGGCCCCCGAGTGTGGTGATCCGGCGGGCCCAAGCCGCCCCGGGGAGGGTTTACCCCCCGCACGCGCCAGGCGCGATTTCGGAATGGCGCGTGTGTTAGCATACGGGCGGCGGATGTCGGAATCCCTGGCGGACCCCAGTTT
>DATIMU010000208.1:0-2036 GCA_035475015.1 Acetobacteraceae bacterium | reverse complement strand
GCAGGCTGAGCTGGCGCTCGGAGTTGTCCGCCATGTCGGGCAGCGGGATGGGATAGTCGCCGGTGAAGCAGGCGTCGCAATAATGCGGCCGCTCGGGCTGCCGGCCCGGCTTGCCCAGGGCGCGATAGAGGCCGTCGATCGAGACGAAGGCGAGGCTGTCGGCGCCGATCAGCTTGGCCATCTCGTCGACGTTGTGCAGCGCCGCCAGCAGCTTGCCGCGCTCCGGCGTATCGATGCCGTAGAAGCAGGAATGCGTGGTGGGCGGCGAGGAGATCCGCATGTGGACCTCGGCCGCGCCGGCCTGGCGCACCATCTCGACGATCTTTCTGCTGGTCGTGCCACGCACGATGCTGTCGTCCACCAGCACCACGCGCTTGCCTTGCAGCACCGCGCGGTTGGCGGAGTGCTTCAGCTTGACACCGAGATTGCGGATGCTGTCGGTCGGCTCGATGAAGGTGCGGCCGACATAGTGGTTGCGGATGATGCCGAGCTCGAACGGCACGCCGCTCTCCTGCGCGTAGCCCATCGCCGCCGGCACCCCGGAATCGGGTACCGGGACGATGACGTCGGCGGCAACGTGCGACTCGCGAGCCAGCTCGGTGCCGATCCGCTTGCGCGCCTCGTAGACCGGCATCCCCTCCATGATCGAATCCGGCCGGGCGAAGTAGATGTACTCGAACACGCAGAACCGCTCGGGCTGGCGGCTGAACGGCTTGATACTGCGCACGCCCTGCTCGTTGATGATGACGATCTCGCCGGGCTCCACGTCGCGCACGAACTCGGCGCCGACGATGTCTAACGCGCAGGTCTCGCTCGCCAGCACCCAGCCGGTGCCGAGCCGCCCGAGGATCAGCGGCCGCACCCCGAGCGGGTCGCGAACCCCCATGAGCTGCTCGTGCGACAGCGCGACCAGCGAGTAGGCGCCGACCACCTGCTTCAGCGCGTCGATCAGCCGGTCGACGACGGTGGAATAGAGGCTGATGGCGATGAGGTGGATGAACACCTCGCTGTCGGTGGTGGACTGGAACAGGCAGCCCCGGCGGACCAGGGCGCGGCGCAGCAAGTGGGCGTTGGTGAGATTGCCGTTATGCGCGACCGCGAAGCCGCCGAACTCGAAATCGGCGTAGAGCGGCTGGACGTTGCGCAGGATGGTGTCGCCGGTGGTGGCGTAGCGATTGTGGCCGACGGCGTTCAGGCCGGGCAGCGAGGCGATCACCTTGGCGTCGCCGAAATTGTCGCCGACCAGCCCGAGGCCGCGATGCGAGTGGAAGCGCGCGCCGTCGAAGGCGACGATGCCGGTCGCCTCCTGGCCGCGATGCTGCAGGGCGTGCAGCCCGAGCGCCGTCACCGCCGAGGCGTCCGGGACGTTCCACAGACCGATGACGCCGCACTCCTCATGCAGCTTGTCGTCTGCTCCGGAGTGGTCATGTCGAGCGTCGGGGCGGGGGTCGGTCGGCATTCCGTGCTCTCCTAGTCCCGTGCGAGGGGACGGCTGGTGGCCCGCCCTTGCGGGGTGGCGCGCAGCAGGTCTTCGGCGGTGGTCTGCCGCCCGGCGGGAGGCGGCTGCAGCTTGGGCCGATAGTCGGGCGGCAGCTGGGCGGCGGCCCAGGCGGCGCCGGCATACGCCACCGGCAGGGACCGCGCGTGGAGCACCGGGTCCGGCCAGCGATCCACCGGGATAACCAGCCCAGCCGCGATATAAGCAAACACCACCAGCGCCGCACCCCTCACGAGGCCGAATACCAGACCCAACGTGCGATCGACCCCGCCCAGCACCGAGCCGCGCACCAGCGCGCCGATCCAATGGCAGATCAGCAACAGGACAAGCAGGGTCACGATGAACACGGCCGCGAACGTCACCGGGTCCACGAGGTCCGGCGTGCCGAGCCATTCGCGGAACTGTGGCCGGGCGTAGGGGAAGGCCCAGATCGCCACCAGGACGGCGGCGACCCAGGCGCCGATGCCGAGCACCTCGCGGACGAAGCCGCGCATGAAGGCCAGCAGGGCGGAGACCGCCAGCACGCCGAGCACGACAA
>DATIMU010000207.1:0-4477 GCA_035475015.1 Acetobacteraceae bacterium | reverse complement strand
GAGATTGCCCTGGCTGAACGTCACGAATTCCTCGGCGGTCTTCATGGCCTTCTCCATCCCGTCCTTCATCTTGGCCTGCGTCTTCTCGAAGCCAGCCGCGCCCTGGGCGATGCTGGCGTCGAACGCGCCGGTGGCCTGGTCGTAGCTCTTGGTCGCCGCCGCGGCCGTCGCCTCGTTCACCGCGGACACCGCCTCGGCGACCTTCGACTTCGCGTTGCCGGACGTGCTTGTGGTCGTGCTCATGTTCTGCCTTCCTCGCTTTGCTCAGGCCCCAACGGCCAAATTCGTGGCGGTTGCAGGAGCAAAGCGCCGCGGGTCGCGTCGCCAAGCTTCTTGCTGCACCGCAGCACAAACGTAACGTAGGCGCCCACCCGGCCGGCTTCAAGCGAAACTTTTGTGCACTGCACAAAATATCTCGACTGCGGCACCGGCAACCCGGAACGCGAGTCCAAGATCGCCCGTTAACCCTTTCAAACCCCTCAAAATTGTGCGGATTTGTTCTGGACAGACACGTCCGTGGCTGGTTACAGTCGCGCTGTCTGCAAAGAAGGAACGCACGCATGGCACGTTGGCCGGGTCGTGGACGCCGGGTATTCGCGTTGATTTGCGCCACGCTCGGGTCCGTCGCGGTCTGTTGTGCCTTGCCCCGCACCGCCCAGGCGCAGATCGGCTCGGCCCGCTACAGCTCGATGGTGATCGACGCGAGCTCCGGCGCGGTCCTGGAGGCGGTCAATGCCGACGAGCTTCGTCATCCGGCCAGCCTGACCAAGTTGATGACCCTCTACATGCTGTTCGAGGCCTTGCGGGACCGCAGGCTGACGCTCGGCGAATTGGTCCCCGTCTCCTATCACGCGGCGTCCCAGGCACCCTCCAAGCTCGGTCTCACCCCCGGGACGCGGATCACCGTGGAGGAGGCGATCCTCGGGCTGGTGACCAAGTCCGCCAACGACGCGGCCTCGGCGCTCGGCGAGCTGCTCGGCGGCAACGAGGACCGGTTCGGCCAGATGATGACCTTGCGTGCCCGGGCGCTCGGCATGAACCGAACGATCTTCCGCAACGCCTCCGGCCTGCCCGACCCCGAGCAGGTGACCACGGCGCGCGACCTCGCCGTCCTGGCGCGGCATCTCATCACGGATTTTCCCGGGTATTACGGCTATTTCAGCACGCCGAACTTCGTGTTCCACGGCCGCACGATCTACAATCATGACCGGATGCTGCAGACCTATCCCGGCGCCGACGGCATGAAGACCGGCTACACCGAGGCGTCGGGCCACAATCTCATCACCAGCGCCGAGCGCGGCGGGGTGCGGCTGGTCGGTGTCGTGCTCGGTGCCGCGTCGAACCCGGAACGCGACTACCACATGACAGCCCTGCTCGATCAGAGCTTCGAGCAGCTCGATGTTCCTGGCGGCCGGCGCGGCAGCACCGTGGTCGCCAGCAACCGAGGCCCCAGCCTGATCGCCAGCGCCCGAGCGGCGTCGATGACCGTGCCCTCCAGCACCCGCCAGGCACCCCGCGCCGCCACCGTGCTGCCCGCGGCCGCGCGCACGAGCACCTCGGCGACCGCCCGCTGGGGCATCCAGGTGGGCACCTTCAGCAGCGAGAAGGCGGCGCGACAGGCCGCGACCGCCGCCGCGCACGTCACCGACGCGGGGGACGCGCATGTCGAGCGGACCACGCTGCGCGGCAAGCCCGCGTGGCGCGCGCAGCTCACCGGCCTGACCGCGCGCGAGGCGCAGTCAGCCTGTGGTGGTCGCGGCAAGAAGAAGTCCGCCTGCTTCGTCGTCCGGCCCGAGGGCGGCGAGATGGCCAGCCGCTGAACCGATGTCCGGCCGCCCCGGCGGATCTGCCGGGATGGCACGATTGCTGCTGAGGCCGAGGGGTCACGCCAAGCACAGGCCCCAGCATGGACGCCCAGCCGCTTTCGATCTCCGGCACGACCACGGCGACCGCCGCGCCCGCCGCCCAGTCCGCCGGCAGTCCCGCCGCGCCGGCGGATGACGGGCCGAGCTTTCACGACATCCTCTCGGCGCTCAACCCGCTGCAATATGTGCCGGTGGTCGGCACGATCTACCGGGCCATTACCGGCGACACCATCCCCGAGGGGATACGGGTGGTGGGCTCGTTCGTGTTCAGCGCGCTCACCGGCGGGCCGTTCGGGATGATCCTCAACGCCGCCGCGGTCATCGCGGAGAAGGCCACCGGCATCGATCCCGAGGCGATCGGCCACGATCTGCTTGCCTGGGCCGGGATCGGCACCGCCTCGCCGTCCGAGCCGACGGCCGCCCCGGCGCTCGAAGCCGGAACGCCCGCCGGGGCGGCGACCCCCTGGACCGCGCCGCAGCGCGCCGCCTATGCTGCCCCGCCGGCGGCGACGGCGGCCGAGACACCGCGTTCGGACCCACCTCCGCCGTTGTCCGATGCCATGCGGCTCGCGGCGCTCGACAGCTATCGCCGGAGCCTCGTCACGTCGGTCGCATGACATAGCGCCTGCCCATTCGTGTCCGAACACCGTAGAGTGGACGGACCGAGGAGTTCGCATCGTTCAAGGAGGCCGCCGATGACCCCGCCGCGCGCCAATTCAGCCGCAGCACGCGACATCGCCAACGTGTTGCACCCGTACACCGACCTGCACGCGCATCAGGAGGTCGGGCCGATGGTCATCACCCGCGGCAAGGGCGTGCGGGTGTGGGACGAGACGGGCAAGGAGTACATCGAGAGCGTCGCCGGCCTTTGGTGCGCCGCCCTCGGCTTCGACAATGAGCGGCTGGTGCAGGCGGCGACGGCGCAGATGCGCAAGCTGCCGTTCTATCACGCCTTCACCGCCAAATCGCACGAGCCGATGATCGAGCTGGCGGAGATGCTGGTCCAGCGCGCGCCGGTGCCGATGAGCAAGGTGTTCTTCGCCAATTCCGGCTCCGAGGCGAACGACAGCGCGATCAAGATGGTCTGGTACTTCAACAACGCGCTCGGCCGCACGACGAAGAAAAAAATCATCGGCCGCATCAAGGGTTATCACGGCATCACCCTGGCCTCCGCCTCGATCACCGGCCTGCCGGCGAACCACCGCTCGTTCGACGTGCCGCTGCCCGGCTTCGTCCATACGATGACGCCGCACCACTATCACCAGGCGCTGCCCGGCGAGACCGAGGAGGCGTTCGCCACGCGCTGCGCCGACGAACTGGAAAAACTGATCCTGGCGGAAGGCCCCGACACGGTGGCGGCGATGTGGGCCGAGCCGATCATGGGCGCCGGCGGCGTGATCGTGCCGCCGCGCGGCTATTTCGAGAAGATCCAGGCGGTGCTGCGGAAATACGACGTGCTGCTGGTGGCCGACGAGGTGATCTGCGGCTTCTTCCGCACCGGCGCCTATTGGGGCAGCCAGACGCTCAACATCGAGCCCGACATCCTGACCTGCGCCAAGGCGCTGTCCTCGTCCTTCCTGCCGATCAGCGCGGTAATGGTGAATGACCGGGTGTTCCAGGCGCTGGCCAAGGAGAGCCACGAGATCGGCACGTTCGGCCACGGCTTCACCTATTCCGGCCATCCGGTGCCGGCCGCCGTCGCGGTGGAGACGCTGAAGATCTACGACGAGCTCAACATGCTCGACCATGTCGGCCAGGTCGGCCCGTACTTGCAGGCCGCGCTGCGCCGGCGCTTCGCCGACCATCCGCTGGTCGGCGAAGTGCGCGGCGTCGGCCTGATCGCCGCCGTGGAGCTGGTGGCGGACAAGGCGACGCACACCAATTTCGACCCGAAGGCCAAGGTCGGCGCGCGGCTCAACAAGCTGATGGAGGAGCACGGCGTGATCGGCCGCGTGGTGGCGGGCGACTCGCTCTGCTTCAGCCCGCCCCTCATCATCACCGAGCCCGAGATCGACGAGATGCTCGACCGGATCGGCCACGCATTCGACGAGCTCAGCGTGCAGCTGCGCCGCGAGCAGATCGGCGTGGTGGCCTGAGTCCGACTGGACCGGCGGCGGACTTCAGTCCGCCACTTGCTGCTTCGACCGAGGCGGCGCGATGAGCCCGCGCCGCCTCACAGCCAGCCGCGCAGCCGGAACACGACGAGCGGCAGGATCGCGCTGGCGAGGATGATCAGCAGCCCGTACGGGTAGCCCCAGGTCCAGCCCAGCTCGGGCATGTCCTTGAAGTTCATACCATAGATGCTGGCGACCAAGGTCGGTGGGATGCCCACGACCGACACCACGGTCAGCACCTTGATGATGTTGTTCTGCGCGATGTTGATGAAGCCGAGGGTCGCGTCGAGCAGGAATTGCACCTTGTTCCCGAGGTGCTCGTCGTAGTCCGTCAGTGAACGGATGTCCTGCCGGAGGGTGGCAAACCGCGGCTGGAGATCGACCGCCAGCCAGTCGGCGTTCTGTCCGACGAAGGGCACGATCCGGCCAACCGCGAGCAGGCTGTCGCGGATGCGGGAGGCCGATTCGCCCACCCTGCCGACACCTCGCAACAGCCGC
>DATIMU010000206.1:0-3219 GCA_035475015.1 Acetobacteraceae bacterium | reverse complement strand
CCGCCATGCTGGACGGGGCATCGCCGTTGCCGCGCCCGACCCCGGCCGCGCACGCCGCGATGCACGACGCGGTCGCTGCCCTTTTCGCCGCCATGCCCCCTCGCCCGAGCATTCCGCGCACCGCCGCCAACCCGCCGCCCGTCCGCCGCCGCGACCTGCCCCCGCGCCGCGCCGGCTACACGCAGCGCGCCTCGGTCGGCGGCCACACGCTGTTCCTGCGCACCGGCGAATACGACGACGGCAAGCTCGGCGAGATCAGCATTGCGCTGCAAAAAGAGGGTGCCGCCTTCCGTGGCCTGATGGACGCCTTCTCGGGCGCGGTCAGCCTCGGCCTGCAGCACGGCGTGCCGCTCGAAGCCTATGTCGAGGCGCTGACCTTCACCCGCTTCGGCCCCTCCGGCACGGTCGAGGGCGACCCGGGCGTAGGCCGCGCCACCTCGCTGCTCGACTACGTCTTCCGCCATCTCGCCGGCAATTATCTCGGCCGCCACGACATGCCGGAAGCCGAGCCGGAAGAAGCCGACACGCCGGGCGCCGGCCCGCGCGACCCGTCGCCGCTCTTGCCGCTCGACCTGCCCGCCGGCGCGTCGCCACGGGCGCGGCGCAGGGCCCTGAAGCTGGTGTCGCGGTAGCAAGCTCGTGATCCCGGCCTGAAACCTCGGCCGCGACACAGCATTTGGGCTTGGTCAGAGTCCCTTCTGACGAACCACCGGCCCTCCCATCTCGGCTGGCCCCGGTCGGGCCACGCGCCCAACCGGGGAACCTGCTCCATCACAACGGGGAGTAGCGCTTCGTGCTCGATGAACTCGATTCCGGCGCCCGCCGGGTCGTTGGCTGGCTCGCTTGGCTCCCGGATTGGATCGTCAGCCTGATCGTGCTCGCGGTCGCCTTGATTGTCGCGGCCGCGGTCCATCGCGGCGCGTTCCGTGTGCTCAATCGGCTGACGCGCGACCAGGCACTATTCTGGCGATCGCTCGTCTCACGCGGCGAAGGGCCGATGCGGCTCGCCATCGTCATCTTCGCGCTGTCCATCGGCACCGGGATCGCCCCGCTGACCGACGGACAGGCCAGCTTGATCCGCCACCTCCTCGTCGTGTGCTTCATCGCCCTCTTGGGTTGGCTGGCGCTGACGGCCATGCGGATCTCGACCGCCGTTCATCTCCGCCGCTTCACGCTCGACAGCCAGGACAACCTGCTGGCGCGCAAGCACGTCACGCAATTTCGGATTCTGGAGCGCGTGGCGGCGACCCTGATCGTGGTCGTCACCACGGCGGCGGCGCTGATGACGTTCGATGGCGTGCGGCAATACGGCGTCAGCCTCCTGGCCTCCGCCGGGGCCGCCGGCCTGGTTGCCGGCCTGGCGCTGCAGCCGCTGCTGAAGAATCTCGTCGCCGGCATCCAGCTTGCCATCACGCAGCCGATCCGCCTCGAGGACGCGGTCATCGTCGAGGGCGAGTGGGGCAATGTGGAGGAGATCGCCGCCACCTATGTCGTCGTGCGACTGTGGGATTGGCGGCGCATGGTGCTGCCGCTCGCCTACTTCATCGAGCATCCCTTCCAGAACTGGACGCGCGAGGGCTCGGCGCTGATCGGCGTGGTCTTCCTCTACGCCGACTACACGGCGCCGATCGCGACCATGCGGCGCAAGCTGGAGGAAATCGCTGACGCCTCGCCGCTGTGGGACCGGCGGGTGGTCAACATGCAAGTGACGGACTTCAAGCAGGACACGATGGAGGTGCGGATGCTGGTCAGCGCCGCCAACGCGGGACAAGCATTCGACCTGCGTTGCGAGGTGCGGGAGAAGATGATTGCCTGGCTGCAATCCGAGCATCCCGACAGTCTGCCGCGCCGCCGCGCCCGCATCGACAGCCTGCCGCGCAACGCGGCGTGGCTCGACCAGCAACAGGCGGTGGCGTCGTAGAACCTACCGGGTCACGTGCGCGCTGACGGCAAGCCAAGTTCCGCCGCGACGCGCCCACACGTCGGTATAGCGCCCGTTCCGCCGCTGGCCATCGGCCGTGCTATAGCTGGTACGCCCGTGGATGATCGCGATGTCGCCGAGAATTCGCACCCGCACGTCATCCGCCACGAGCCCGCTGATGGTTACGGGCCGCGAGGTCTGCGCAAGGAATCGCTGCTTGTCGATCAGCGATCCATCCGGGTTCGAGCACAGGAAATCCTCGGCGAGGATTTCGCTGAACCGGCGCACGTCGCCGTTCTGCACCGAAGCGATGTAGTCGCGGTTGAGTGCAGCCAGCGTGTCGAGATCGCTGCGTGCTTGCGTGTCAGTGCTCATGGATGCCTACCCCTTGGGTCTCCGTCATGGTCGGCGAAGGCCGACCATCCACGCCTTCCTCTCGCGCCGGCAAAGTCGTGGATGGTCCGCCGGAGCCTGTCCTCGGGCGGGCCTTTGGCCCGACCCGTGGGCGGACCATGACGCTGATCCTAACCGGCGCCGGCAAAAAACCGGTTCGCCACCCACGGCAACCCCAGATTCTCCCGCAACGTCCGCCCCTCGTACTCCCGCCGGAAAATCCCCCGCCGCTGCAATTCCGGCACCACGCGCTCGACGAAATCGTCCAGCCCCTCGGGCAGGTAGGGGAACATCACGTTGAACCCGTCCGACGCCTCGCTCTCCAGCCATTCCTGCATCGTATCGGCGATGGTCGCCGGCGTCCCCACCATCGACAATCCGCCATAGCCGCCCGCGCGTTGGGCGAGCTGGCGCACCGTCAGCCCCTCGCGCCGAGCCACCGCAAGCACGCGCTCCCGTCCGCTCTGGCTCGCGTTGGTCTCGGGGATCTCCGGCAGCGGGCCGTCGAGATCGAAGCCCGACGCATCGTGCCCGAGCGCGATCGACAGCGAGGCGATGCCGCTATCGGGATGCACCAAACTGTCGAGTTTCGCCCGCTTGGCCCGCGCCTCCTCCACCGTGTCGCCCACCACCACCAAGGCGCCCGGCAGGATCTTCATGTGGTCGCGCGCGCGCCCCAGTCTTTCCATCCGCCCCTTCACGTCGGCGTAGAATTCCCGCCCCTCGGCCAGCGTGCGGGAGCTCGCGAAAATCACCTCCGCCGTCTCGGCGGCGATCTGCCGCCCGGCCTCCGACGCGCCGGCCTGCACGATCACCGGCCAGCCCTGGATCGGCCGCGCCACGTTCAATGGCCCGCGCACGGAAAAATATTTTCCCTTGTGATTGAGCACATGCAGCTTCTCGGG
>DATIMU010000205.1:0-1852 GCA_035475015.1 Acetobacteraceae bacterium | reverse complement strand
GCGCGCGCACCGCATCGGCCATGCGCGCGCTGGCGATCGACGCCGACTGCCGCCGGCTCGCCGGTTCGCCGGTCGACGGGGCGCCAGTCGACGGGGCGAGGGTCGACGGGGCGCGGGTCGGTGCGGTGCGGGTCGGCCGGGCGAACAGCATGTCAGCTCGCACCATCCTGTTTCAGGACCTCGCCGGCAAGATAGAGGCTGCCACAGATCAGCACGCGCGCGGGCGCCGCGTCACGCGGGATTGCTCTCAGTGCCGCCGCCAGGGTCGGCCCCGGGCGCGCGACGCCGCCGGAGGCCGCGACGATTGCTTCCACCGGCAGCGCGAGATGCTGCCCCGGCTCGGCGATCGCCCACACCGTCGCCGCGTGCGGCAGCAGCGGCCGCAGGAAGGCGGCGGAATCCTTGGCCTGCTTCATGCCGACGATGAGATGCAGCTTCCGGTCTGACCAGTGCGCCAGGTGCTGCGCGAGTGCCTCGCCGGCGCCGGGATTGTGCCCGCCGTCGAGCCACAGCTCCCAACCGTCCGGCAGCAGGCGTGTCAGCCCACCATCGAGGCGTTGCAGCCGGGCCGGCCACTCCGCGCTCGCGATGCCGCGCGCGATCGCGCCGTCGGGGAGGTCGGGAAATGCCGCGCGCAGACAGGCGATCGCGATGCCGGCGTTGTCGATCTGGTGTATGCCCGGCAGGCGGGGCGGCGGCAGGTCGAGGGTGCCGCGCGGGTCCGCGTAGCGGAATCCCGGGCGGGCTGAGGAGCCGATCGACCAGTCGCGGTCACGGCGCAGCACGGGTGCGCCGACCCGGGCAGCGCAAGCCAGGATCGTTTCAAGCGAAACACCGTCCTGCGCCCCGACCGCCACCGGAACGCCGTGCTTGAGGATGCCCGCCTTCTCGGCGGCGATGGCGGCCAGCGTATCGCCCAGCAGCTCGCTGTGGTCGAGCGAGATCGAGGTTATAGCGCAGGCGGCGGGCCGCTCGATGACGTTGGTCGCGTCGCCGCGCCCGCCGAGCCCGACTTCGAGCACGCACAGATCCGCCGGGGTCTGGTCGAAAAGATGGAACGCGACGGCGGTGATGACCTCGAACACCGTGATCGCGGCGCCATCGTTCACCCGCTCCACCGTCTCGAGCGCCTCGGCCAGTGCGTCATCGCTCACGAGCCGTCCGGCGACGCGGATGCGCTCATTGAAACGGATCAGGTGCGGCGAGGTGTAGACGTGGACCCGCCATCCGGCCGCCTCCGCGATGGCGCGGATGAAGGCGCAGGTGCTGCCCTTGCCGTTGGTGCCGGCGACATGGACCACCGGCGGCAGCCGCTGCTCGGGATGGCCGAGCTTCGCGAGCAAGCCCTGCAGCCGCTCCAGGCTGAGGTCGATCAGCCGCGGGTGTAGCCCGTGCAGGCGCTCGACGATGCCTTCGATGCGCGCGCTCAAGCCGCTTCCCGGTCTTTGACGCGCAGGAGATCGATTACCCGCGCCAGCATGTCGCGGAGCTCGGTACGCTTGACCACCATGTCGAGGATGCCGTGCTCGTGCAGGTATTCGGCGCGCTGAAAGCCCTCGGGCAATTTCTCGCGCACCGTCTGCTCGATCACCCGGGCACCCGCGAAGCCGATCAGCGCGCCGGGCTCGGCGATCAAGAGGTCGCCCAGCATGGCGAAGCTCGCCGTCACGCCGCCGGTGGTCGGGTCGGTGAGCACCACGATGAAGGGCAGCCCGGCCTCCTTGACCAGCCGTGTCGCGATGATGGTGCGCGGCATCTGCATCAGGCTGACAGCGCCCTCCTGCATCCGCGCCCCGCCCGAGGCGGTGAACACGATCAGCGGCGCGTCCTGCAACACGGCCAGCCGTGCCGC
>DATIMU010000204.1:0-4964 GCA_035475015.1 Acetobacteraceae bacterium | reverse complement strand
CCTCGCGCAACTTGTACGGCGGATCGCTGACGCAGTTCGGGCTGTCGTTCAAGAAGCTCGGCTGGACCTGCCATTTCGTCGATCCGCACGACCCGGAAAATTTCCGCCGCGCGCTCACGCCGCGCTGCAAGGCGATCTTCGTCGAGAGCCTGGCCAACCCAGGCGGCATAGTGGTGGACCTCGAAGCGATCGCCCGCGTCGCGCACGACGTTGGCATCCCGCTGATCGTCGACAACACACTTGCCACCCCGTACCTGTGCCAGCCGATCGAATGGGGCGCCGATCTCGTCTGCCACTCGACGACGAAGTTCCTCGACGGGCACGGCAACTCGCTCGGCGGGGTGATCGTCGAGTCAGGGAAATTCGACTGGTCGGCGGATGGAAAATTCCCCTCGCTGAGCGAGCCGGAGCCCGCCTATCACGGGCTGAAATTTCACGAGAATTTCGGCGATTTCGCCTTCACCATGAAGGCGCGTGCCGTCGCCTTGCGCGATTTCGGCCCGACGATGGCGCCGATGAACGCCTTCCTCACCATCACCGGCATCGAAACCCTTCCCGTGCGGATGGACCGGCACGTCGCGAATTCGCAAAGAGTCGCGGAATTCCTTGCGTCGCATGAGCGGGTCGGCTGGGTGTCGTACGCCGGCCTGGCGGAGAACCGCTATCACGCGCTGGCACGAAAATACTTGCCGCGCGGCGCAGGCGCGGTGTTCACCTTCGGCGTGAAGGGCGGCTACGAGGCGGGGATCAGGATGGTGGAGAGCGTGCGGCTGTTCTCACATCTCGCCAATATCGGCGACACGCGCAGCCTCATTCTGCATCCCGCCTCCACCACGCACCGCCAGCTTACCGACGAGCAGCGCGAGGGCGCGGGCGCCGGGCCGGACGTGATCCGCCTGTCGATCGGGCTCGAAAGTGCTGACGACATCATCCGAGATCTCGACCAGGCGCTCGCCGCGTCGCGCGGCTGAGCAGGGCCTCGGCGAGCGGCGGCAGATCGTCGGCCCAGCACTCCGGCGGGCGCGGCCGGCGCGCGCCGAACGCGGCGAGCGGGCGACAGGAGAGCAGATCCAGCAGATCGCGGGACGGCAGTGCTCCCCTGCCCCCGACGGCCCCGAGCAGCGCGCCGGCGATCGGATCGGCACCGCGGAGTTCGGCGATCGGCGTGCCGCGCATGAGATGGAAAAACCCACTCTGCAGCAGGAACAGTGCGCGATCCCCCGCTTCAGGCGGTTGCGCTTCCGGCGCTTGCAGGGCGCGCAGCACGTCGCCGTCGGGCTGCGCGGCCGCCGCGTCGAGTGCCGCGCGCAGCATGTCCTCGCGCGAGCCGCCGCCCACCGCCGTCGCTATGGCGGCGGCCACCGGCGCGCAGGCCTGCACGGAGTTCTTGTCGCCATGCGTCAATCGCGCGTTGGCGACCGCCAAAGGCGCCGCCTCGCCCGGGCGCGCGCCAATGGCGAGCGGAGCGCACCGCAACACCGGCTCGACCGCGCGGGAATCGGCTTGCAGCTCGTCATCCACGATCAGGCTGCGTGCAAGCGCCAGCGCGGCTTCCATCCCCGGACCGGCCTGGCCCGGCAGGCCGTCCGGTCCCGGTCCTTCGCCGATCGCCAATCCTGCGAGACAGCCGATGGCACGATCGAGTCCGTCCTCGATGCGCGGCGGCGATAGCGTGACGCGCTCCGGCAGCGGCGTCTCCGGCGGCTGACCGAGCGACCAGTCACGGCCGAGCAACGCATGTACGGCGGCTGGCGCACCGGCGAAGCATTTGTCCATGCCGCCGGTGCCGTCGGGACCATAGACCGGCGGGTTCCCCGCGCCATCGAGCAGCACGCAGCCCGCGCCGCGCAGCAATGCGTGCCCCGCCGCGTAGTCGTAGGCCGAGAGCCCGGCCTGGCGCGACGCGGTGGCGACCGCATCGCCGGCCGCGACGCGCGCCAGCCGATACGCGACGCTGTTGCTGGAGACGAACCGCGCCGGCGCAATGCGCCGCATGTTGGTCGCCGGCCGCGCATAGGAGCGATACGCAAGCAGCACGATCTCGTCAGCCGTAAGGCCGCGCGAAGCAAGGTCGGGGCGGATCGCCACGCCGTTGCGGATGAGATGGTCCATGCCCTCGGCCCAGCCGATCAGATCGGAGCCCCTGTCCGCACTGAGCGGGGCGTGCACCACGCCGAGCACCGGAACGCCGTCGTGCAACAGGGCGACCGCGACGGACGAACCGCGCGCGCCGCGCAGGAACTCCGAGGTGCCGTCATGCGGATCGACGAGCCAGCACCAGGACCGATCGCCGTCCAGCACGGGCGGGGTTTCCTCGCCGACGAACGAGACTCGCAGCACGTCGCGCAGCGCGTCGCGGAGAAAAATCTCGATCTCGGTGTCGACCGGCGCCTTATGTCCGGAACCGCGGGGGCCGTCGGGGCGCAGGAACTCGGCCCGCACCATCTCGCCCGCGTGCAGGACGAGCGAGATGGTGCGGCGGAGGATTGACGGGAGATCCATTCGGGGCGCGCTATCCCCTCACCCAACCCTCTCCCAAAGGGAGAGGGCTTTCTCCTCCCTCTCCCCTTGCGGGAGAGGGTCGGGGTGAGGGGTCGGCACGCAGCTCAGCTCTTCCCCGCGTAGCTCTTGGCCATGCCCTCCGCCGGCTCAGCCTGCGGGCCGTACGGCATGATCGGATAGCGCAGCCCGGCCTTGGATAGCCCCTGCAAGCCCTGCACGGCGCGCGCGAGATCGGCGGGCGTGCAGGCCATCAGCATCTCGTCGTCGGCCACACCGCCGTAGCGCCGCTCGGCGAAACACGGGATCGACAGGCTGACCTCGCGGGTTTTCAGCGCATGGCCCCAGCTATCGGCGCAGGCGCTCTCGCCGGTGATGCTGAAATCGTATCGTTTGTAATTCTTCCATTGCAGCCCGTTGATGAACAGGATCATCTGCGCGGGGTTGCCGTAGAACAGGCAGATATCGGGCGGGTCGAGCCGCGCGCCGCGCAACGGCGCGATGGCGAGGCCGTGATAGCGGCCGGAGGGCACGCGCGGCATCTGCGCCTGGTGCGCCGCCGAGGCCTCGCGGTTCTCGAACCACACACCCTCCATCTTGCGGCCCGAGAGGAAAAGCTCGCTCGGTTGGCTGAGGCCGATCACGCCGCTGCAATTGGAGAACTCGGGCACGTTCTCGGTGGTGACGCCGAGCGTGAAGCCGGCCATGCGCGACTGCGTGACGAGCTGGCACGTCGAGAACGTCTTTCCCTTCGGCGGCCGGCGCAGGCCGGGCACCGCCTCCATCTCCTCGCGGCTCTCGAACAGCTTCATGCCGATCGGCAAGGTGCGCAGGCGCAACAGCTGATCGAGCTGGGCGGCAAGTTCCGCGATGGTCTTGGCGTCGGGCTGGCTGGCGTTGGCGTCGGTCAGGGCGTCGGGCATGTGCGAAATCCTCAGTCGTAGGCGAGGGAGATGGTTTCGGCGATCAGCGCCGGGCGCGCCTGGCCCTCGATCTCGACCGTGCTGTCGAAGATCAGCCGCTGGCCGCCCTCGATCGGCTCGACCGCCTTGAGCTTCTGGTTGAGCCGCACCCGCGAGCCGACCTGCACCGGGTTGGTGAAGCGCACCCGGTTGGCGCCGTAATTGATGCCGCGCGACGATTTCCTGATCCGGAAGGTCGACAAGCGTGGCAGCAGCGAGAGCGTGAGGAAGCCATGCGCGATCGTCTTGCCGCCCGGCATGTCCTTCTTGGCGCGCTCGACGTCGACGTGAATCCATTGGTGATCGCCGGTCGCGTCGGCGAACAGGTCGATCATCCGCTGATCGACCAGCACCCACTCGCTGGTCCCGATGTCCTGCCCAATATGCGCCGCCATGTCGGCCGGCTTCTCGACTTCCAGCACCTTGCTTCCTCCCGCGCCTTGCCCGGCCGAGTATGGACCAGATTGGCGCCAGGGACACAATTGCCGCCGCTGCTTGACACCCCGGACCGCGGCCCGTGCAATGCGCGGACGAAGCCCGTGGGGGAACGATGGCGCTCAAGAACAAGGTGCATCCGAGTTGCCTGGAGGCGATCCGCGACATCCCGGATGGCGCGACGATCGGTTTCGGCGGCTTCGCGCTGCCGGGTCTGCCGGGCAACCTGATCCTCGCGTTGGCCGAGCAGGGAGCGAAGGATCTGACCCTGGTCGCCAACACCACGGGAGGCACGCGCAACGACCCCGGCATCGGGATGCTGGTCGCGCGCGGCCAGGTGCGCCGCGCGATCTGCGCCTTCACCGCGGCGACCCGCGCCTCGCAGAAGCTGCCATTCACCGAGTTCTATGAGGCGGGAAAGGTCGAGGCGGAGCTGGTGCCGCAAGGCACCCTGGCCGAACGGCTGCGCGCCGCCGGCGCCGGCATTCCCGCGTTCTACACGCCCACCGCCGTCGGCACCGAGCTTGCGGAGGGGCGCGAAACAAGAATGTTCGGCGGGCGGGAGTATCTGCTCGAAGAGGCGCTACCGCTCGACTACGCCTTCGTGCGCGCGTGGCGCGCCGACACGTTCGGCAATCTCCAGTACCGGCGCTCGCAGCGGAACTTCAATCCCGTCATGGCGATGGCCGCGCGAATCACGGTCGCCGAGGTCGAGGAGGATATTTTTCCCCTTGGCGCGATCGACCCCGATCAGGTCCACACGGCCGGCGTGTTCGTCAGCCGCGTCGTGCGCATCCCGCCGGCGCCGCAAGCGTGGTGGCCACAGCGTCCAGGGAGCCAGGCGGCATGAGCGACAGCACCGGGCTTTCCCGTCAGCAGATGGCGGACCGCATCGCGCGGCTGTTTCAGGACGGCTGGATCGTCAATCTCGGCGTCGGAATGCCGACGCTGTGCTCGAACACCGACATCGGCGAGACAGATATCATCTACCATTCCGAGAACGGCGTGATCGGCTACGGCCCGATCGCGCCCGCCGGCGAGGAGGATCTGCACCTCGTCAACGCCGGC
>DATIMU010000203.1:0-2350 GCA_035475015.1 Acetobacteraceae bacterium | reverse complement strand
GCCTTGCACGCGGCGTCGATCTCGTCGGCGGTGTAGGGGATCTCGAAGCCGAGGATGCGGCCGGAGTTGATGAGCCGGTCGGTGTGGTTCCGCAGCCGGAAGATGTTCCCGGCGTACGCCCGTTCGCCTTCGAAGACGGCGCTGGCATAATGCAGGCCGTGCGAGAGAACGTGCAGCTTGGCGTCGCGCCACGGGACCATGGCGCCGTCCCACCAGATCCATCCGTCGCGGTCGTCGAAAGGAACAAGCGCCATGTGGGACTTCCTCGCAAGATTGTTGCTTCAGGAGGGCTGACAGTATAATGGGTGCGAAAATACGTCAATGAAGCTGTCGCAAGTTCAAGGAATGCCTGCCATGCCCGACCCGAAGGGCGAAACGATGGCCTTCAATGAACGCCCCCCCGCCGGCCGGGTTGCGGCGGCCGGGGCGGCGTGACGATGCTGGACCCCAAGGCGTCGGCTCCGGCCGGCTCGGGCCTGCTGTTCCTGCGCGAGGAGGAGATCCGGCTGGCGCAGGATCTGTTGTTCTTCGCCTATCGCGACTTCACCAACGCCGCCGACGTGATCCTCGACGAACTCGGCCTCGGTCGCGCGCATCACCGGGCGCTGCATTTCATCGGCCGCAACCCGGGGATCACGGTGAGCGATCTGTTGGGCATCCTGCGCATCACCAAGCAGTCGCTGGCCCGCGTGCTGACGGCGCTGATCGAGCAGGGCTATGTGGTCCAGGCGCCCGGCCGCGCCGACCGGCGACAGCGGCTGCTGACCTTGACGCCGCAGGGCCAGGTGCTGGAGCGGCGGCTGTTCGAGCGCCAGCGCGAGCGCTTGATCGCCGCCTATCGCGAGGCAGGGGCGAATGCGGTGGACGGGTTCCGCCGCGTGATGCGGGGGATCATGAACGACACCGCGCGCGCCTATCTCGACAGCGCCGAGCCGGCCAACCGGGAGTCGCGTCTGCGGACGCCCGCATGATGGGGCCGAACTGAGCATGGCGGAGGCGCCGCACATCCTGGTGGTGGACGACGACGCGAGGCTGCGCACGCTGCTGTCCCGCTTCCTCGCGGAGAACGGCTTTCGCGTGACCACGGCGGAGAACGCCGCCGAGGCGCGGGACCGGCTGCGTTTCCTCAATCCCGACCTGCTGGTGCTCGACGTGATGATGCCGGGCGAGAGCGGGCTCGGCCTCACCGAGGCGTTGCGCCAGGAGAACCGCGACCTGCCGGTGCTGCTGCTCACCGCCCGCGACGCGCCGGAGGACCGCATCTCCGGCTTCGAGGCCGGTGCTGACGACTATCTCGCCAAGGGCTCCGACCCGCGCGAGCTGGTGCTGCGCATCCGCGCCATGCTGCGCCGCGCGCCCGCCGCTCTGCCGAGCGCCCCGGCGGGGCCGGTGACGCTGGGTGAGGCGGAATACGACCCGGAGCGGGGCGAGCTGCGCGACCGGTCGGGCGTGGTGCGGCTGACCGGCGGCGAGGCCGCGCTGCTCACGGCACTCGCGCGCAAGCCCAACGAGGTGCTGTCCCGCGAGGAGATCGCCGCCGCCCTCGGCATGGACGAGGCGGGCGAGCGGGCGATCGACGTGCAGGTGACGCGCCTGCGCCGCAAGATCGAGGCCGATCCGCGCGAGCCGCGCTTCCTGCACACCGTGCGCGGGCGCGGCTACGTGCTCAAGCCGGGGCAGTAGCGTGCGTGGCCCTCGGGTCCCGTTCGGCTCGTGGCTGAAGCGGCGCATCCTGCCCCGCTCGCTGCTCGGCCGCAGCCTGCTGATGATCCTGCTGCCACTGGTGCTGCTGCAGGCCGTGGCGCTGCAGATCTTCTACGGCAGCCATCTCGACGTGGTCTCCCGCCGGCTGTCGGGGGCGGTGGCGGGGGAGCTGGCTTTCACGCTCGACGCCATGCGGCAGTTTCCCGGAGAGCAGAACCGCGACTGGATCTTGACCTCCGCCCGGCGCCAGTTCGGCCTCGCGATGGAGATCAAGCGGGGCGCGATCCTGCCCAACCAGCCGCCGCAGAACATCCTCGGCCCGATGGACGACGACCTGCACGCCGCGATGGTCGAACGGGTGCGGCTGCCGTTTACGATGGACTGGCTCTCCGAGCCGAACTCGGTGCTGGTCCGCGTGCAGCTTCCCGACGGGGTGCTGGAGGTGCAGGCACCGCGCAAGCGGCTCTATTCCGCGACCATCTATCTGTTCGTGCTGTGGCTGGTGGGCACCGCGCTCTTGCTGTTCAGCATCGCGGCGCTGTTCATGCGCAACCAGGTGCGTGCCATCCGACGGCTCGCGGCGGCGGCGGAGGCGTTCGGCGTCGGGCGCGACGCCGGGCCGATCCGGCCTGAGGGTGCCGTCGAG
>DATIMU010000202.1:0-2339 GCA_035475015.1 Acetobacteraceae bacterium | reverse complement strand
CCGCCGCCGTGTCATTGCCCCCGCACGACGATGCCGGCGCGCGGGACTTCGGCGTGATCGCCGTGCTGTTCGTCGTCCTGATGCTCGGCATCGCCGCGGTTGACGCGCTCAGCCTGTCATGGCCGCCGATCCGGTCCTTTTGTCTTGGCGGCGTGCTGCTCGCGGGCATCGCATGTGGCGGAAACTGGTGAGCGGCGCCTACTCCGCCGCCATCGCCGCCGGCCTCGTGATCGTGTCGGGGGTCAGCGCGCGCAGCCGCGGCAGCACCTCGCGAGCGAACAGGGTGATGTTTTCCACGGTGTCCTTGTGGTCGAGATAGCCGCCCTGGCCAAAGAAAAGAATATGGCCGATGCCGCCCATGCGCTCGCTGAAATCCTTGATCTGCGCGTAGACGTCGTCGGGCGTGCCGGCGAACACCGTATCGCTCGCCATGAAATCGTCGAGCGATGCCTTCGTGCGGTCCTTCGCCCCGTCGTCGCCGACAAAGCGGTTCTTGACGCTGCCCGCCTTCATCAGCGCCACGTTGGCGCCGACCGCGTTGTAGCCCGGCGGGTTGGTGAACGGCTCGGCAACTACCGGCGAGGTCCGCACGTAATCGGCCACCAAATTGGCGCGCCGGCGGCCTTCCTCGCGGGTGTGGCCGACGCCGATGATAGCAGCGTAGGCGAGCCGATCAGGCCCGGCGGTCCAGCCGAGCTCCTGAGCACGCTTGCGGTAGGCGTCGAACATCGGCTTGGCGATGCCGCCCGAGAGCAGGGTGCCAACCACATGGCCGCGCTCGGCGGCGAGCGTGCCGGTGCCGGTGGAGAGGCCAGTCATCCACACCGGCGGCGTCGGCTGCTGGATCGGCCGCGGCCAGATGTTGACCTTGCGATACTGGAAGAACTCGCCCTCCCAGTTGAACGGCCCGTCGGTCGTGCTCATCGCCTTGATGATGAGGTCGTGCGCCTCCCAGTAGCGCCGCATCAAGGTGGCCGGGTTGCTGTTGGCCGGCGCGATCTCGTACGGCGCGCCCTTCACCAGCCCCATCTCCAGCCGCCCGCCGGAGAGCACGTCCAGCCACGCCATCTCCTCGGCGACGCGCACCGGGTCGGGCCGGTTGGCGATCGGCGTGCCGAGCGACAGCAGCCGCGCCTTCTTGGTTTCACGCGCAATGATCGCCAGCGCCATCGGCACCGAGATGGTGAGGCAGGTCGCGGTGCTGTGGTGCTCGTTGACCATGATGTCGAGCCCGACCTCGTCGCACAGCGCGAACTCGTCGAGGTAGCGGTTGAGCAGCGTGTGCCCGGTCGCCGGGTCGAAGTTGGAATTGGGCAGCACGACGCGCAGTGAGCCGCGCTTGAGGCCCTCCTCCCAGGCCGGGTGGAACGCCATCTCCGAGAAGTACCAGACGCGCATGGTTCGGTTCTCCGCTCGGTCAGTTGGCCGACTGCGCGACGGCGTCGGCGAACGCTTCCGGCTGCTCCCAATGGGGGAAATGGCCGGCATTCGGGATCAGCCGCATCCTGGCACCCGGAATCGCCGCCCGAAAGCCCTCGCCGTATTCCGGGGTGACGATGCGGTCCCGCTCGCCCCACAGCAGCAGGGTCGGGACGTCGATGCGGTGCAGCCAGCGCTTGAGGCGCGGGTTGTGCATGTACGGCTTCCAGCCGAACTGCGCGAAGGCCTGCTGCCCGCGCACGATGGCGGCAAGCTCGCTCTCCGGCATTTGCGTGTAATCCACGGCGGCTTTCGCCGGGTCCGCCCAGGCCAGCTGGACAAAAGTCTCGCGCGGCATGGCGTGCATGTCGGCGATGTCGCGATCGGTGACGCCGCCGTGCTTGACGCCGAGCGCGTCGACCAGCACGAGCCGGGCGAAGCGGCGCGTGTCGCGTACCGCCATCTCGGCGGCGATCCAGCCGCCGAAGCAGGCGCCCACCAGCGTCGCGTCGGTCAGCGCTAGGCGGTCGGCGAGATCGAGATAGAGATAGGCGAGATCGTCCACCGTCATCATCCAGTCGGGCAGCGACGAGCGCCCGTAGCCGGGATGCGACGGCGCGATGACGCGATAGCGGCAGGCCAGCAAGTCGAGCCAGGGGCGCTCGGGGGCCAGGCCGTCGCCGGCGTGCAGGAACAGCAGGGGTGGTCCCTCGCCGCGTTCCTCCAGTTCCAGATCGACCCCCGCGATCGCCATCGTCCTCGCCATCGGCCGCTCCTCTTCGCTTGCGGGAAGGCTAGGAGCCCACCCCGGATTTGACCAGGGCGCGAGGTTCGTTGCAAATCAGACCCGAAAGGCCGAACCTGCCGCACGGCGATGATCGAGGCGTGGATGCACGCTCCACCACAGGCGCAGCCGAAAA
>DATIMU010000201.1:0-4658 GCA_035475015.1 Acetobacteraceae bacterium | reverse complement strand
CGGTGTTGTTCTGCGTGCTGTTCCTGTGGGGCGGCATCGCCGCCGCCATCTACCCGGTGGCGCTCAGCATGGCCGGCGACCGCTTCCAGGGCGGCGAGATGGTGACGGCCAACGCGGCGATGATCGTGGCCTACGGCATCGGTTCGCTGGTCGGCCCGACGCTCGGCGGCTCGGCGATGGATCAATGGAACCCGAACGGCCTGTTCGGCCTGTTCGTCGCCTTGTTCGCGTGCTTCCTCGCGGCGACCTGGCTCGGACGGACGCGTTAGGGCACGGTGCTCGATGCCACCCGTTGCAGCCAGCGTTGCACGCGCGGGTCCTCGCAGATGGCGACGTTGAAGCGCATCCACGGCGAGGGTTCGAGATGCGGACGGAACACCGTGCCGGGTGCCAGCATCACGCCGTCGCGCCGCGTCGCTTCCGCCAGCGCCAGCGAGTCCTCGACGTGCGGCCATCGCGCCCAGACGAACATGCCGTCGCCGGGTTCGGCGAACAATTCGAGCCCGATGCGCTCGAAGGCGCGCACGACGTCGAGCCGCGCCTCGCCGAGCCGCTCGTGCAGGCGCGACAGATACTTGCGGTAGTGGCCGTCCACCAGCATGAGGTAGATCAGCCGCTCGGTGAATTGCGACGTGGTGATGCTGGTCAGCATCTTGATGTCGGCGAGCTCGCGGGCGACGCCCGGCGCGCAGGCGACGAAGCCGACGCGCAAGCTGCCTGACAGCGTCTTGGAGAAGCTGCGGACGTAGATCACGCGATTGAGCTGGTCGAGCGTCGCGAGCCGAGGCGTCGGCTTCACCTGCAGATCGCAGAAGATGTCGTCCTCCACGACGACGAAGTTGTGACGCTCGGCGGCCTGCAGCACCTTGAACGCGACGTGAGGGCTCATGTCGGTGCCGGTCGGGTTCTGCATCACCGACTGGGTGAAATAGACTTTTGGTCGGTGCGTCGCCGCCAAGGATTCGAGCACGGCGAGGTCCGGACCGTCCGGATTGCGCGGCACCGCCAACATCTCGACGCCGTGCAGGCGCAGATTGCCGAACATGTTGTAGTAGCCTGGGTCGTCCACCAGCGCGGCGTCGCCGGGCTTGAGCAAATAGCGGGTGACGAGATCGAGCGCCTGGCTGGTGCCTTGGGTCAGCAGGATCTGGCCGGGATGCGCTGTGATGCCGAGCCCGGCCAGCATCAGCGCGAGATGCTCGCGCAGCGGCAGATAGCCGAAGGGGTGGCCGTATTCGAGCAGATAGGCGCCGTTCTTGCGCGCCAGCACGTTGAGGCTCTGGCGGATGCCCGCCTCATCGAGCCACGAATTCGGCAGCCACGGGCCGCCGGCGAGCAGGGTGTTGTCGTCCGCCTCCAGCAAGCGGCGGATGAGCCAGACCAGCTGCTCGTTGCGCTCGTGATGCTCGGACGGCGCGGGATGCGGCGCCGGCGCGGCGGCGGTGTAGAACCCGGCGCCCCGGCGCGATTGCAGGCAGCCCATCGCGACCAGCCGGTCGTAGGCCTCGACCACGGTGAAGCGGCTGACCTTGCAGCTCTCGGCCAGGCCGCGGATCGAGGGCAATTTGGTGCCGGGGCGCAAATGCCGATCGTCGATCTGGCGCTTGATGCCGGCGACGATCTGGTCGGCGAGCGGCTGGTCGCGCTTCGGGCTGACGGTCAGGGAGAACATGCCGGCTCCCGCTTTGCCGGGACTGGCCCGGTCGTGGGACCGGTACAGTTCCGCTGATTGACATCGAAACTGTCTATGACTGTGCCGGCAAGTGTTCGGCACTATCGCGGCGGTGTCAACCAACACGAAGGAAGAAATCCCATGCCGCTCATTCAGGTTCGCGTCATCAAGGACGTGTTCAGCAAGGAGCAGAAGGGCCAGATCATCGCCCGGCTCACCGATGCGATGGTCTCGATCGAGGGCGAGGCCCTGCGCGGCGTCACCTGGTGCGTCATCGAGGAGGTGGAAAGCGGCGACTGGGGGATTGGCGGCAAGGCGCTGACCACCGCCGACGTCGACGCCCTCGCGCGCAGCAAGGCGGCGTGACGATCCGCTCCGGGCGGGTCGCGCGACCCGCCCGGAGCGCCGTTCGATCAGCCTTGCATGAAGCGGTTGAACTCGGGCGTGGGGATCGCGCGGTCGACATAGCCGAAGGTGCCGGCTTCCTTCACCTCGCGCGCCGCGTCCAGCAGGCCGGTCATCGCGGCGCGATAGAACGAGGTCGCGACGCTGACGCGCTTGACCCCGGCGTCGGCGAGTTCCGCGACCGGATACGAGCGGCCTTTGATGCCCGCCATGTAGTTGAACGGTTTTGCTAGCGCGCCGCACACCGTCCGGACTGCCGCGAGGTCGGGCAGGCCGGGGGCGAACAGCACGTCGGCGCCGGCGCGCTCGAAGGCTTGCAGGCGGGCGATGACGTCGTCGAGGTCGGGATTGCCCCGGAGGAAGCCCTCGGCGCGCGCCACCAGCATGAAGGGGAACGCCAGCCCCCGCGCCCCCTCCACCGCGGCCCGCACACGCGCGACCGCCTCTTCCATGCCGTAGAGCGGCCGCTCGGCGACCCCGGTCGCGTCCTCGATCGAGGCGCCGACCAGGCCCACGCCCGAGGCCAGGCGAATGGTCTCGGCGACGTAGGCGGGCGCGTCGCCGAAGCCGCGTTCGAGGTCGGCCGAGACCGGCAGGTCTGTCGCGCCGACGATCGCCGCCGCGTGGGCCAGCGCCTCGTCGCGGCTCACCCGCCCGTCGCGCCGGCCGAGCGTGCCGGCGGAGGCGCCGCTCGAGGTCGCCAGCGCCTCGAAGCCGAGCGAGGCCAGCATCCGCGCCGATCCGGCGTCCCACGGGTTCGGGATGACGAAGGCGCCGGGCCGGCGATGCAGCTCGGCGAACCGGATGGCCTTCTCGCTCTGGGTCGCAGTCATGCTGATGCTCTCCTTCCGCCAGGCAGGTCTCCGTCCACCTCAGGCCACATCGAACCCGGACGCAATGGCCGGCGTTTGCCGCCAGCGCAATGACGTTGATCGCCTGCCCCGACTGCGCCGCCATCCAGCGGATGCCCTCGCCTCCCGTGAAAGGCTGTGTCGAGTGCTGGCGGTGCGGCCATGTCCTCGAGAGGACCGCCGGACGCAGCATCGACGTCGCGCTGGCCTGCGCGCTCGCGACCCTCATGCTGCTGGTGCCGGCGAATTTCATGAGCGTGATGACCGTGCATCTCGCGGGAACCACGTCGTCCACGCACCTCGCCTCGGGCCTCGTCACCTCCTGGCGGCAGGGTTGGCCGGTGCTGGCGATCGTGCTCGGCCTGCAAGGCGTGGTGCTGCCGTTCGTGCGCTTCGCCCTGCTGGCCGCCACGCTCGCCGCGATCCGCTTCGGCGTGCGCGCCCGCTGGGTGGGGTCGGCCTTCCGCCTGTGCCAGAAGCTCGACCTGTGGGCGATGGCCGACGTGCTGCTGATCGGCGCCGGCATCGGCTACGGGCGCGTCGGCTCGCAGATCTCGGTGCATATCGACACCGGCGGCTGGTGCTTCGTGGCCGCCGCGGTGATGACGATGGTGACGCGCGCCAGCCTGGAGCGCCGCGCCGTCTGGCGTCGCCTGCCCGCCACGCACAGCGACGACGACGGCACCATCGCCTGCACGAGTTGCGACCTCGTGCTGCCGCGAGCGGCCGAGGGACGGCCCTGCCCGCGCTGCGCCGCACCGGTGCATCGCCGCCGCCCATTCTCCCTAATGCAATGCACCGCACTCCTGCTGGCGTGCTGGGCGCTGATGCCGGTCGCCTACGGATGGCCGATGAGCGAGCTGTGGAAGCTCGGCGAGCCGCATCCGCACACCATCATCGAGGGTATCGGCCTGCTGTTCCACAACGGGTTCTGGCCGTTCGGCGTGGTGCTCATGGTGGTCTCGGTCGCGGTGCCGTTCGCCAAGCTGATCGTCCTGTCCCTGTTCCTCGTCGCCATCCATCGCCGCTGGAGCTGGTGGCTGGTCGAGCGAACCCGGGTCTATCGCTTCGTCGACGAGATCGGCCGCTGGTCCAATCTCGACCCGTTCACCGTGATGGTCTTCGCGCCGATGCTGCAATTCGACGACATCGCCCATGTCGACATCATGATCGGCTCGACCTTTTTCCTGGCAACCGTGGTGCTCTCGATGCTGGCGACGCGCGTATTCGACCCTCGCCTGATGTGGGACGCGGCGGAGGGCGAACGGCCAACCCGCTCTGTCGCGCGGGATCAATGATTGACATTCTTATTCACTAACGCTATACCTCGGGACATGACCTCCGTCGCCCTCTCCCCCTCAACCAGCCTGATGCCCCGCTTCGTCCTCTTCATCAATCATATCAAGCTGACCATCGGCGGGATCGTGCTGTGGCGCCACGAGGTGGCGCTGCTCATCCTGCCGCTCGGGCACTATCTCACGGGCGTCCAGCGGCGGCTCGCCGCACTCCATGCGCGCTTGGTCGCCGGCACGCTGCCCGCGGCGCCGCGCGCCCCGCGTCCGGTGTCGGACCGCGTGGCGGCCGAGCGGGCGAGGGCGGAGCCCCGACCTTCGGGCATACCGCCGGGGCCGGTGCTGCTGACCGTGTTCCGGATGGGGCTTGACGAGATGCTGCAGGCGCCGCTCGACGATCCCGAGATGCGCGCGCTGCTCGCCGCCGCGCCGCAGGCC
>DATIMU010000200.1:0-2518 GCA_035475015.1 Acetobacteraceae bacterium | reverse complement strand
CGGCGCGCAGCCCTGCCGCGCGCCGCGTTATCCTAGAGCTCGACCAGCTCGGCCCGCAGCGCCGCGCGGAGCGCCGGGGCGGCGCGGGCCAGCTCGGCCTCGAGTTCGTCCCCGATCACCTCCGCCCGCATCGGCAGGCCGCCCCGTGCCGCGTCGATCACCGCGCGCAGCCGCTGGTCGAGCGCCGCCATGCCATAGCTCGCCGCGAGCCCGGCCATTGCGTGCGCTTGCGCCTCGATGTCCTCGTTGTCGCCGCTCGCCAGCGCATCGCACAATCCGGGCAGCCGGTCGCGCAACTCCGCCAGGCAGTCCTCCGCCAAGTTGGCAACCGTGGCTTGCGTGAGGTTCGACCGCAACTCCGCGATCCGATCGGCCGCCAGGATGGGGCTCGGCGGCGCGGCCTCCGCCGCAGGCTCGGCGGGGTCCGATGGCCGGCGCGGGTGGTTGAGCCACACATGGCGGCCGATCACTTCGAGCAGGCAGGCAAGCTCGACCGGCTTGGCGAGCATGTCGTTCATGCCGGCCCGCAGGCAGCGGTCACGATCCTCGGCCGCGACGTTCGCGGTCAGGGCCACGATCGGCACGACGCCGGCAGGTCCGGGGAGCTGCCGGACGTGCCGCGTGGCATCGAGCCCGTTCATCCCCGGCATGAACACGTCCATCAGCACAACGTCGTACGGCACCGCCGACAACATGCGGAGCGCGGTCTCGCCCGAGTCGGCGACGTCGACCATGTGGCCCTCCCGACGGAGCATCATGGCGGTGACGAGCTGGTTCGGCAGGATGTCCTCGACCAGCAGGACCCGGGTGCGCGGCAGCGCGATCGGCGTGGCCGGCGCTGCGGGCGCCGCGACGCGGGTCTTTGCCGGGCCGACCGGCAGCGCGATCCAGAAATCATTGCCGCCGCCCGGTGAGGGCGCCGCATCCCAGCCGATCTCGGCGTGCATCAGCGCGGCCAGGCTCTGACAGATGACGAGCCCGAGCCCGGTGCCGGGTGCCGCATCGCCGTGCGGACGGTCGAGCCGGGAGAACGGCTGAAACAGCCTCGACCGATCGGAGGAGGACAGCGCCGGGCCGGGATCGCGCACCGTCAGGCGCAGCAAGGTCCGCCCGGCCTCGGGCCGCATCTCCCCCAGCAGCAGGATCGGGCCAGGGTCGGCGAACTTCACGGCATTGCTCAGCAGGTTGATGAGAACCTGCCGGATGCGGCCGGAATCCCCGTGCACCAGGTCCGGCACCCCAGGCGTCAGCACGAGCGACAGGTCCATGCCGCGGCCGGCGGCCTGATCGCGGAACAGGTCCAGCACGCTATCGAGCAGCGGGCGCAGCGCGAACAGGCTCGGCCGCAGGGTCAGCCGGCCGGCCTCCATCTTGGCCATTTCCAGGATGTCGTTGATGAGGCCAAGGAGGCCGTCGCCGGCGTGCCGGGCCATGTCCACCAGCCGGCGCTGGGACTCCGAGACGCCCGTATCGGTGAGCAGCCGAAGGCTGTTGAGCAACGTGTTCAGCGGCGTGCGGATCTCGTGGCTGACCGTCGCGACGAAGTGGGACTTGGCCTCGGTCGTCGCCTCGGCCATCTCGCGGGCGCGCCGCATGGTGTCTTCCGCCTGCTTGCGCGCGGTGATGTCGGCATACAGGGTGACGAAGCCTCCCCCCGGCATGGCGCTGCGACGCAATTCGAGGGTCCGCCCGCCCGGTCGCGGCGTCTCGATCGTGCCGGTCTGCGGGCCGGAGCGCAGCACCGCCATGCGGCGAGCCACCTCCTTCTCGACATCCACCGGTCCGAACTCGCCGAGCTTGGCCTGGGTGCGGATGATCTCCTCCATCGGCATCCCGACGCGCAGCATGTCCGGCTGCACGCCCGTGAAGTCGGCGAACAGCCGGTTCCAGGCCACGAGGCGCAGGTCCGGGTCGAGCATCGAGACGCCGTCCGACATGCCGCCGAGCGTTGCCTCCAGCTGGGCGGCCTTGGCGTCGGCCCGCCGTCGGGCCGCGTCCAGCTCGGCGTTGGCGGCCGCCAGGGTGGCACGATCCCGGTTCAGCTCGTCCTCCCGGCGCCGGCCCATGCCCAGCTCACGCAACAACCCGCCGGCCATCACGAGGATGAACAGCGTCGTGCCGCCCGCGAAGACGTGAGCGCCACGCGCGAAGGCGACGGAGGCCCGCATGGCGCTCTGCGCGTCGAACCCCACCACCACCGCGAGATCCCGATCGGGTACCGCGCGGAAGGCGTGGAACCGCTGCACGCCGTCGAGCGGCGAGGGGCCGGCCCAGTGGCCGTTCGGGTTGGCCCGCAAGGCGGCAAACATCTTGGTCGTGGAAATGTCGAGCCCGGGCTCGCTGGAGACCGGACCGACCAATGCGCGCAGCCGGCCGTCGTTGACGCCGACCAGGGCGATCATGCCCTGCTCGCCGAGGTCGATCTGGCGGTAGAACCGGGTGAGCGACCCGGTATCGTAGGACAGCCCGAGCACGCCGAGGAACCGCCCGTTGGGGCCGTCCAGCCGGCGCGCCATGT
>DATIMU010000199.1:0-1692 GCA_035475015.1 Acetobacteraceae bacterium | reverse complement strand
AGCTGCTTGCCGTATTTCCACTCGTACAGCGCCTTGCTCTCGTCGAGCCCGTCATAGCACTGCATCCGGATCAGCGGCAGGTCGAGGAACTGCGAGGTCGCCTTGGCCAGCTCGGTCTTGCCGACACCAGCGGGACCTTCGACCAGGATCGGCTTCTGCAGCCGGATCGCCAGGAACAGGGCGGTGCAGATCTGCCGCGACGGAATGTAGCCGGCGGAAACGAGGCCCGCTTCCACACGCTCGATCGAGGCGATCTGGTCCGAGATTATCTGATTCACGTCTCACCAACCCTGCTTCCGAACGCCCCTGCCTAGCCCGAATTCCCCTGGCAGGCGAGCCCCTTTCCCACCCAAAAGTAGGCGGCCATACTGCATGGGAGCATCGCAGCAGACGGAGGGACCGCCGATGTGCGACCGCTGCCCCGAGCGCGGCCAGGGCTGGCGCGGCTGGATCGAGCTGCCGGCGAGCCCGATTTGTCAGGGCACCGGGCCGTGGCTCGACCTGTCGCACCCGATGAGTGCGGCGATGCCGCGCGTGCCGGCTTTCCCCCCGCCGCGCTTCTCCCGGGTCCGCTCCCTGCCGGAGGACCCGTTCAACGCCACCGAGATGCAGATGGTCGTGCATATCGGCACCCATGTGGACGCACCCCGCCACTTCTTCAGCGACGGCCCGGCCTTCGACGAGATCCCGCTCGACCGGCTGGGCGGCCCCGGCGTGGTGTGGCGGATCGACACGCCGCCGCTGGGGCTGATCGACGTGGCGGAGCTCGAGGCCGCGCGCCCCGTGCTGCAGCCGGGTGACATCCTCGCGCTCGACACCGGCTGGGCGGCGCGCTTCCCCGACCCGAGCTACGAGGACCATCCGACCCTGTCGGTCGCGGCGGCGGAATGGCTAGTGGAGCAGCGGGTCAAGCTGCTGGCGGTCGATTTCGGCACCCCCGACCTGCCGTTCAACCGGCGCGGCGCCGACTTCGCCTGGCCGGTGCATCACGCGCTGCTCGGCAACGGCGTGCTGATCTGCGAACATCTCACCGGCCATCCGCCGCTCGCCGGGCGCCGCGTCGAGTTCCTATTCGGCGCGCTGAACATCGCGGGCGGCGACGGCGCCCCGGCGCGGGTGATGGCACGGCCGATCTAACCACGGAAGCGAGGACGAAAATGCCCGGATCACTCGATGGCCTGACCGTCCTCGACCTGACGAGCCACCTGTCCGGCCCCTACGCCGCGATGATGCTGGCCGATCACGGCGCCGAAATCATCAAGATCGAGTCGCCCTCGGGCGATTCCGCGCGCGGGATGCCGCCCTTCGTCAACGGCGAGAGCGCGCCGTTCATGATCTGGAACCGCAACAAGCGAAGCGTCGTGCTCGACCTCAAGGCGGACGCCGACCGCGAGGCCCTGCTCGGGCTGGTCGACCGGGCCGACATCCTGATCGAGAACTACCGGCCGGGCGTGATGGACCGGCTCGGCCTCGGCTGGTCGGTGCTGCGCGAGCGCAATCCGCGCCTGATCTACGCGGCGATCTCCGGTTTCGGCCAGACCGGGCCGTATCGCGATCGCGGCGGGTTCGACCTGATGACGCAAGGCATGTCGGGCCTGATGAGCGTGTGCGGCCCGGAGGACGGCCCGCCGCACCGCCTGCCGATCGCCATCTCCGACGTCGCCGCCGGCATGTTCCTGGCGTTCGGCATCG
>DATIMU010000198.1:0-3586 GCA_035475015.1 Acetobacteraceae bacterium | reverse complement strand
TCGGTGGCGAGCGCAGCGGTCATGCGGCCGTATTTTCCCTCGGCGGCCCCGTCAGCGGGCCGTATCACCCGTCCCTGTATGGGCACGCTTCGGGGGTCGGTCAACTATTTTGCACTGCAACATTAAAATGTGGACAAGAATCGTGCCAAACACACAAGCTTTCGAATCAATGGGAAAAAATGTCGGGCTCTTCGTAACCCAGGAGGTCGAGTCGGGCGCGCGCCGGCAGGAAGGCGAAGCAGGCTTCCGCCAGCGTCAAGCGTCCCTCGCGGCGCAACAACGCCTCCAGCTTGGTCCAGAGGGCGTGCAGGTGCAGCACGTCGGAGGCGGCGTAGGCGAGTTGTTCCGTGGAGAGCTCCACGGCACCCCAGTCGGAGGTCTGCTGCTGCTTGGAGAGCTCGACGCCGAGCAGTTCCTTGCAGAGATCCTTGAGCCCGTGCCGGTCGGTGAAGGTGCGGACCAGCTTGGTGGCGATCTTGGTGCAGCGGACGGGGGCGACGGTGATGCCGAGGCTGTGCTGCAGCACCGCCACGTCGAAGCGGGCGAAGTGCATCAGCTTGACCACCTCGGGGGAGGCGAGCAGGCGGGCGAGGTTCGGGCAGTCGAAGCCGCGACCGCCGAGCGAGACCGGCACCAGCTGCACCAGATGGGCGTGGCCGTCGCCGGCCGAGAGCTGCACCAGGCAGAGCCGGTCGCGATGCGGGTTGAGCCCCATCGTCTCGGTGTCGACGGCGACCACCGGGCCGAGATCGAGCCCATCCGGCAGGTCGTGACGGTGCAGATGGATGGTGCCGTTCGGCATGAACTGGGTGATTCCGCTCACATGACGCTCGCTATGGGGCGCATAGCCCGCCCGCACGCGGGGTGCTCGCATCCGGTGGTGCCCAGGAGAAGACTCGAACTTCCACGACCTTGCGGCCACAGGTACCTGAAACCTGCGCGTCTACCAATTCCGCCACCTGGGCAAGGCTGCGGTCCCTCCGGCCCGGGAGCAGGCATCGGGGTGGGCGCGCGATGTAGCGCCCGCGCGGCGGGGCGTCAACCGGATCGGATGCTTGAGGCGTAACGGGCGCGCGCATATCAAGGGTACGAAGCGATCTCGGGCACGTCGCGGGGGCGCGAAACAGACAGGAGGGCGGTGCAACATGGTCGCATCCGGGGCGACGCGGAGCGTGGCGACGGTTTTCGGCGGGTCGGGCTTCATCGGCCGATACGTGGTCAAGCGGCTGGCGGCGCAGGGCTACGTGGTGCGCGTCGCGGTGCGCGACCCGGAGGCGGCGCTGTTCCTCAAGCCGATGGGCGCGGTGGGCCAGGTGGTGCCGCTCTATGCGTCGGTCGCCAACGAGGCGACGGTGGCTCGCGCGGTCGAGGGTGCGGCGCTCGTGGTCAGCCTCGCCGGCATCCTGGCCGAGCGGCGGCGCGGCGATTTCGAGCGGGTGCAGAACGAGGGCGCCGCGCACGTCGCCCGCCACGCCGCCGCCGCGGGTGTCGCACGGCTGGTCCATGTCTCGGCGATCGGCGCCGACCCGGCGAGCCCGAGCGGCTATGCGTCGAGCAAGGGCAAGGGCGAGGAGGCGGTGCGGACGGCCTATCCGAGTGCCGCGATCCTGCGGCCGTCGGTGGTGTTCGGGCCCGAGGACGCATTCTTCAATCGGTTCGCCGGAATGGCACAGATCCTGCCCTTCATGCCGGTGATCTGTGGGGAGACACGGTTCCAGCCGGTCTATGTCGGCGACGTGGCGGACGCGGTGATGGCCTCGCTGGCGCGCCCGGAGGCTGCCGGGGCGGTGTTCGAGCTCGGCGGCCCGCGGGTGTGGTCGTTTCGCGAACTCCTGACCTACGTCCTGTCGGAAACCCACCGGCGCCGCCGCATGGTGACGATCCCGGCCGGTTTGGCGCGCCTCCAGGCCGTCGTGCTGGAGCTGCTCCCCGGACAGCTGCTGACGCGGGACCAGTTGCTGCTGCTGGCGCACGACAACGTCGCCTCGCCTGAGCTGCCCGGGCTGATCGAGCTGGGCATCGTGCCGACGCCGGTGGAGCTGGTCGTGCCGCGGTATCTGCGCCGTTATCGCCCCGGAGGAGGCAAGCGGGAGATATTGCCGGAGGAGCTTAAAGGAACCGTATCGGACCTTCTTTCCTGAGAATTGGCCGCGGCGGCTTCATGAGGGGAGGTGCCATGCAGAAATAGGACAGCAATTACGTCCATAATGGCCAAAAAGGAGTCGAGATTTCGCGAGGCCCCGCTTATATCGGTCTCGCGCGGCGGGCCGTTCCCTTGTCCGCGCCCGGCGATCGCTGGCGGCGGAGAGAAAAATGGCCGAGCACATGCTGAAATTCGTCCACATCCCGCAGCAGACGCCCGAGAAGCGCGAGGTCGGCGAGCGTCGCGAGGATTTCCAGGAAATCTACCGCTCTTACGCGCAGAAGCAGGCGGCCGTGCAGGCGAGCCGCTGCAGCCAGTGCGGCGTGCCGTTCTGCTCGGTGCATTGCCCGCTGTCGAACAACATCCCGGACTGGCTGAAGCTGACCGCCGAGGGACGGCTGGAGGAGGCCTACGAGGTCAGCTCCGCCACCAACAACTTCCCCGAGATCTGCGGCCGCATCTGCCCGCAGGACCGGCTGTGCGAGGGCAACTGCGTCATCGAGAAGGGGTTCGAGAGCGTCACCATCGGCGCCGTCGAGCGCTTCATCACCGACACCGCCTTCGACCGCGGCTGGGTGCAGCCGATCCGCCCGCGCCGGGAGCTGGACCAGTCCGTGGGCATCATCGGCGCCGGGCCGGGCGGGCTGGCCGCGGCCGAGCAGCTGCGCCGGCGCGGCTACCAGGTGCATGTGTACGACCGTCACGACCGCGTCGGCGGGCTGATGATCTACGGCATCCCCGGCTTCAAGCTGGAAAAGCCGATCGTGCTGCGCCGCTGGAAGCTGATGGAGGAAAGCGGCATCCGCTTCCATCTCGGCGTGGAGATCGGCCGCGACCTGTCCTTCGACGCGCTGCGGGCGCGGCATTCCGCGGTGCTGGTCGCGACCGGGGTGTACAAGGCGCGCGACATCGGCGGGCCGGGCGCGGGATTGCCGGGGATCGAGGTCATGAAGTCGCGATGGTTGATCTTCAGCGTGCCCCAGCGGCTGACCTCCAGCCCGTCCTGGTCCCACAGGGCGGGCAGGTCCTCCGGGTCGAAGCCCAGCGCCTTGACCACCAGGTCGGCCGGCACGGTGAAATGGCTTCCCTCCACCGGCTCCACCGCCTGCCGGCCGGAAGCGTCGTGCATCCCGAGCCGCATCCGCACCGCGCGCACGCCGCCCACGCGATCATCGCCCAGGAAGGCCTCGGGGGCGGACAGCCAGACGAACTCCACCCCCTCCTCCTCGGCATGCTTCACCTCGCGCAGCGAGCCGGGCATGTTGGCGCGGTCGCGGCGATACAGGCAGGTGACGGAGACCGCGCCCTGGCGCACCGCGGTGCGCACGCAGTCCATCGCGGTATCGCCGCCGCCAAGCACCACCACCCGCTTGCCGGCGGCGTTCAGCGTGCCATCGTCGAACGCCGGCACCGCATCGCCCAGCCCTTTGCGGTTCGACGCGG
>DATIMU010000197.1:0-2369 GCA_035475015.1 Acetobacteraceae bacterium | reverse complement strand
GCCCGGCAGGATGCCGTGTTGCAGCACGTCGCTCATCAGGCTCATCCGCCGCAGCACGAGGAACACGCCGAGCGGCGGCCCGGCGACCGACAGCGCGAGGCAGCCGGCCAGCGCCCGGCGCATGAAGCCGAGGCCGAACGGGGCCACCAGGAAATCGTGGATCAAGCGGCGGTCCGGCACGGCAAGGGGTCGGGCGCCCACGCCTCGACCGCCAGCCGGGCACGCCGCCGGTTGGGCGTCGCCAGCGCATCCGCCGTCGGACCCCAGGCGATCGCCTCGCGCGCGATCAGCAGGGTCTCGGGAAATTCGGCCAGCACGAGTTCGAGGTCGTGCAGCACCGCGACAACCGTGCGTCCTTCCGCGTGCCAGCCCTGGATCACCGCCATGAGGTCGGCCTCGGTGCGCTCGTCGACCGCGTTGAACGGCTCGTCGAGCAGCAGCACCGGCGCGTCCTGCACCAGCAGGCGGGCGAACAGCACCCGCTGGAACTGCCCCGCCGACAGGCTGCCGATCGGTCGCGCGGCGAACCCGTCGAGCCCGACCGTCGCCAGCGCCCGCCGCGCCGCGTCGCGCTGCCCCCGCGACAGCGCGCGGAACGCCCCGGCGCGGCCCCAATGGCCGAGTGCCACGACATCGAGGCAAGCGATCGGAAAAGATCGGTCGAGCGCGCTCGACTGCGGCAACAAGGCAATCTCGGGGGCGTGCAATCCGCCACGGTCGGTCCGGCCGGAATCCGGCCGATGCAGCCCCGCGATGGCGCGCAGCAGGGTCGTCTTACCCGCCCCGTTCGGCCCGACGACCGCTGTCAGGCTGCCCGGAGCGAACGTGCCCGACAGGTGATGCACCGCCGGATGCCGCTCATGGCTCAGCGTGAGGTCATCGAGACGGATCGCGGACGGGCTCATCCGAGCGCCCACAGCACCGCAAGCCACACCACGGCCAACACGGCGAAAGCGAGAACGAACCGGGCCAGAACCCCGGCGGCGGGAGCAAGCGGGTCGAGCATAGGTTATCTTATAACATCCGGGTGCCGCGGCGGGCAAACCCGGATCGGTCTGCGCGACGTCGGGATTCCCCGCTCCCGCGCCGGTGGGTCGCGCTCGTGGCCCGTTGCTATAAAAGGTCGCGCATGATCGACCCCGACCCCGACGCCCAGCGCCGCCGCGCGCTGGCGAGACACCGTGCCTTCGCGACGGGGCTGCTGATCCTGATGGCCGTCATCACGCTCGGCACCTACGCCATGCCGGAAGGCTGGGGGACCGACCTGCTGCAATCGGCTGCCAAGGCGGGGTTCGTCGGCGGCATCGCCGACTGGTTCGCCGTCACCGCCCTGTTCCGCCACCCCCTTGGCATCCCGATCCCGCATACCGCCATCCTGCCGAACCAGAAGGAGCGGCTCGGCGCCGCGCTGGGCCGCTTCGTCGCCAACCATGTGTTCACCGGCGAGCAGGTGGCCCGCGTCCTGCACGGGCTCGACCTCGCCGGCATCTTCCGCCGCTTCCTCGCCGATCCGCGCTCCACCCGCCCCGCCGCCGAGGCGCTGGCGGGGATGCTCCCCAAGATGCTGGCGACGGTCGAGGACGGGCGCGCGCGGCGCCTCGCCGGCCGTATCGTCCCGCGCATCCTGGGCGGTCCCGCCGCCGGCGCCGTCGTCGCCCGAGCCTTGCGCGGCATGGTGGAGGGCGGCCGCCACCAGGAGGTGTTCGGCTTCATTCTCAATCAGTTCAAGACGCTGCTTGCGAACCAGGAGGAGGCGCTGCGCGCCGCCATCGAGGAGCGGGTGCGCGAGCAAGGCGGGCGGCTGGTCGGCTGGGCGCTCGGCGCCTCGATCGCCAAGCGCGTGCTCGGCATGGTCAACGGCGAGCTCGACAAGATGAGCCCCGACGGCTCCGAGCTGCGCGCCGCGTTCGACGAATGGGTCAAGCGCGAGATCGACCGCATGGAGACCGACCCCGAGCGGGCCGCCGAGATCGGCGCGGCGATCCGCAAGGTGGTGGCGCACGAGACCATCCAGGCCTGGCTGTGGGACATCTGGGCGCGGTTGCGCATGGCGCTCGAAGTCGACGCCGCCAAGCCGAATGGGCACACCATCGCGCTGATCGAGGGCGCGTTCGTCAATTTCGGCGCCATGTTGCAGTCCGACCCGGTGGTACGCGGCCGGGTTCAAGATGCGGCCGAGCACATCATGGCTGGCCTGCTCCCCGCCGCGCAGTCGCATCTCGCCGACTTCATCGCCCGCGCGGTCGCGAGCTGGGACGCGGCGACCATCACCGACAAGCTGGAACTCTATGTCGGCAAGGACCTGCAATTCGTCCGGGTCAACGGCACGCTGGTCGGTTTCCTGGTAGGCGGGCTTGTCTACGCGCTGC
>DATIMU010000196.1:0-3725 GCA_035475015.1 Acetobacteraceae bacterium | reverse complement strand
GCGGTGGCCGAGACCGGCTCGACCGCGCCGGAGGCGCTGATCGGCGCGTGGAACAAGCTCGACCCCTATCCCGGCCTGTTCGGCAACTACCGGTTCAGCCCAACGCAGCACAACGGCTACCCCACCGACGAGGTGGTGATGTCGGCCGCCAACTCGCAGCGCGACGGCGCCTACAAGCTGGCTCCGGGATACGGCGGGTGAGTTCGGCGCGACCCCTCACCCCGGCCCTCTCCCGCAAGGAGAGAGGGAGAAGAAAGGCCCCTCCCCTTGCGGGAGGGGGTTGGGGGAGGGGTCGTGCTCCGGCTCGCCCGGCGCACCGATGCTGAGCGCCATCCTCGCCTCCGGCCTCGCGGTCGGCGCGGTGTATGCGCTGATCGGCGTCACCTACAACGTGATGTTCTCCGCCTCGCGGGTGATGAGCTTCACCGCCGGCCAGCTCGGGATGCTCGGCGGCGTGTTCGGCGCACTGTTCATCAGCCGTCTCGGCCTGCCCGGCATCGTCGGCTTCGCCCTTACGCTGGCAGCCTGCGCGATCGTCGGCGTCATCACCGAGATCGTCGCCGTCCGCCCGGTGCTGGGGCGGCTGGAGCAGCATCTCTACGTGCTCTCCACCTTGGCCTTCGCCCTGATGATCCAGCAATTCACCGCCATCGAGTGGAGCACCGAGCCGCAGCCCTTTCCCCGGTTGTTCGGCATCGGCTCGGGCGGCCCGTGGGACGAAAAATTCTGGCTGCCGCTGGCGGCCTGCGCGGCGGTGATCGTCGGGCTCGAACTGCTCTACCGCCGCACCCTGGTCGGTCGTGCCTTCCTCGCCATCGCCGAGGACAATTTTGCCGCCCGCGCGCTCGGGCTGCCGGAGCGCAATCTGCGCATCGCCAGCTTCGCGCTGGCCGGCGTGATCGGCGGGCTGGCGGGCTTTGCCGGCGGCGAGCTGCTGCTCGCCAATTTCGCCAATGGCGGCGTGCTCAACTTCTACGGGTTCGTCCCCGTCGCCCTCGGCGGATTGGGCAACAGCCGCGGCGCGGTGGTCGGCGGATTGGCGCTCGGCGTGTTCCAGCAGGCGGCCAACTTCACGGTGGGCGGGGTGTTCGCCTCGGTCGCGGTGTTCGTCGTGTTCATCATCGTGCTGCTCGCCGCGCCCTCCGGCGTGTTCGGTGCACAGCAGGCGCGGCGCGTGTGACCCCGTTGCGCTCCTTGATCCCGTTCCTGCCGGTGGTCGCCTTGGCCGTCGCGCTGCCGTTTACCGGCAACGACTACTGGGCGGTGATCGGCACGCGGGCGGCGATCTACTGGGTGCTGGTCGCCGGGCTCAACCTCGTGGTCGGCTTCGGCGGCCAGCTCGCGATCGGCTGGGTCGCGCTGCTCACGGTCGGCGCCTACACGGCGTCCGTCCTCGTCGCGAGCGCGGGATGGCCGGTCTACGCCGCCCTCGCCGCGGCGGCGGGGTTGGGCGCGGTGTCGGGCGTCGTCGTCGGCCTGCCGGCGCTGCGGCTGCGCACCTTCTACTTCGCGATGGCGACGCTCGGCTTCGCGACGATCGTGACCCAGGTGGCGCTGGCCTGGGAGAGCGTCACCGGCGGCGGCATCGGCGTCTCCGGCCCGGCCTTTCCCGCCCCGTTCGACACCGCCTGGGGCTTCTACGGGTTCTGCGCCCTCGCCGCCGCGCTGTGCACCTGGATGACCGCCAACGTCGGTGCGAGCCGGTTCGGCCGCGCGCTGGTGGCGATCCGCGACGCGGAGGTCGCCGCGGAGGCGACGGGCATCTCCAAGCCCGCGCTGCTCGTCACCGTGTTCCTGTTCGCCGGTGCGACGGCCGGGGTCGCGGGCGGTCTGTTCGCCACCTTGCAATCCTACATCACGCCCGACGCCTTCACCTTCGACCTCTCCGTGCTGTTCTTCATCGCCATCCTGATCGGCGGGCGCGGCTCCATCATCGGCCCGCTGCTCGGCACCATTCTTCTCACCGTGCTGCCCGAGTTCGCCGCCCCCTTGGTCGCGTGGTCCACCTTTCTCTACGCGGCGCTGTTGCTCGTCATCGTGGTGGTGATGCCCGGCGGCATCGCCAACCTGCTGGACTTTCGGGGCAGAAAGCCGCTGGAGAGCAACCGTGCCATCGTGCCGCGCCCGGCGCTGCTCGGCGAATTCCTCAACCACACCACCGCCGAGGCGCCGATCCGCCTGTCGGGCGTGATGCTCGGCTTCGGCGCGGTGCGGGCGATCGACGGGCTCGACCTGCTGATCCGCCCCGCCGAGGTGCACGGTCTCATCGGCCCCAACGGGTCGGGCAAGACCACCACGCTCAACGTCATCAGCGGCTTCAATCGCCCCGACGCCGGCACCCTGCGCCTCGGCGCACACCCGTTGCCCGCCGGAATGCCGCAGACCCGCGCGCGCCTCGGCATCGCCCGCACCTTCCAGACGCCGCGGCTGATCGGCGAGGCGAGCCTCGTCGAGAACGTGATGATCGGCGGCACCATCGAGGGCCGCGCCAGCTTCGCCGAGACGCTTTTGTCGTTCCCGCGCCACCGTCGCGACGAGCGCGTGCTACGCGACGCCGCGATGCTCGCGCTGCGCACCGTCGGGCTCGAATCGCTGGCGGCGGCGCGCGCCGATCGGCTGCAGCACAGCGAGCTCCGCTTCATGGAGATCGCCCGTGCGCTGATGCTGCGCCCCGCCTTCCTGCTGCTCGACGAGCCCGCCGCCGGCCTCTCGCCTGACGAGATCCGCCGCCTGGGCGAGCTGATCGCCGCCATCGCCGCGCGCGGCACCGGCGTATTGCTGGTCGAGCACCACGCCGACCTGATCTTCGACATCTGCGACCACGTCACGGTGCTCAACCTCGGCCGCGAACTCGCCGCCGGCACCCCCGCCGACATCCGCGCGCATCAGGAGGTGGTCAGTGCCTATCTCGGCGGCTAAGGACCCTGGGGGTTCGGCCCTCCTTGAAGTGCGCGACCTCGCAGCGGGCTACGGCAAGATCGGCGTGCTGCACGGCGTCTCGCTGCATGTCGGCGCGGGCGAGGTGGTGGCGCTGCTGGGTCCGAACGGCGCCGGCAAGACCACGCTGCTGCGCGCCATCTCCGGCTTGCTGCCGGTGGACGGGGGAGAAATGCGGTTCGCCGGGAGAGACCTGCGCGCCGCCGGCCCTCGCGAGACCACCCGCGCCGGCCTGGTCCACGTCATCGAGGGCCACCGCGTCTTCACCCAGCTCTCGGTGTGGGACAACCTCCTCCTTGCCGGCTACGATCTTCCACGTGGCGAGCGTTCCTCGCGCGTCGAGGAGGCGCTGTCCCAATTCCCCGAACTCGCCGCCAAGCGCGCCGACCGAGGCGGCGCCCTCTCCGGCGGCCAGCAGCAGATGCTCGCCGTCGCGCAAGGGTTGGTCCGCCGCCCCCGCCTGCTGATGCTTGACGAACCCTCGGCCGGGTTGTCGCCGGTGCTGGTAGACCGCGTCCTCGCCGTCGCAGCCCGACTGCGCGGGGCGGGGGCCTCGGTGCTGCTTGTCGAGCAGTTGATCGGGAAAACGCTGGCGCTGGCGGACCGGGTGTACGCGCTGGCGCGCGGCCGAGTGGTGCTGGAGGCCGGGGCAGGGGAGGCGGGTCTGCCGGAGCGGTTGGAGGGGGCTTATTTTGGGGAGAGCGCCGGGTTCGGCGGTCCGTAGACTCGCAGTAATCCGCGCTCGATTAGAGCGCACCAACTCAAATGCGCGCTCTTGTCCCGGCCGT
>DATIMU010000195.1:0-2604 GCA_035475015.1 Acetobacteraceae bacterium | reverse complement strand
CCTGCCGGTCTGGGAGGTGCTGTTCTTCCGCAGCCTGTTCATCCTCGCGGCCTGCGCGGTCATGGGGCGGACGAAACTGGCGGCCCGGGCGCTCGCGACGCCGCTCAAGGGACCGCTCGCGCTGCGGGGCGCGATCACCCTACTCGCCTGGCTGGCCTATTTCACCGCGGCGAAGACGCTGCCGTTCGCACAGCTGACCACGCTCTATTTCGGCGCGCCGATCCTGGTCACGATCATGGCGGCCCCGCTGCTCGGCGAGCGCGTCAGCCGCGCCCGTTGGACCTCGGTCGGCCTCGGCTTCGCGGGCGTGATCGTCGCCGCCGATCCGGCAGGGCTGAGCGCGTCGTTCGCCACCGCCTTGGTCATCCTGGCTGCCGCGCTATGGGCCTATGCGGTGATCCTCATGCGCCAGATCGCCACCCGCGAAAGCAGCATCGTCCAGGTGCTGTACCAGAACCTGTTCTTCCTGGCCGGCTCGGGCGTGCTGTGCGCGATCGATTGGACCACGCCGAGCTCGGGCGAGCTGCCTTTGCTGCTCGTGATCGGCATTTGCGGCGGGATCGGCCAGTTTCTCCTCATGGAAGCCGCCCGTCATACGCCGGCGTCGGTCATGGCCACGGTCGAATATTCCTCCCTGCTATGGGCCTTCGTGCTCGGCTTCGCGATCTGGGGGGATATCCCCGCGCTTGCGGTATTCATCGGGGCGAGCGCCATCATCGCCTCGGGCGGGCTGCTCGTCGTCATGGAGCGACGCGCACAACGGGCCGCGCGGCAGGCCGCGACATGGGCGACGGGAACAGGGCCATGACCGACGAAGCCAAGGTGCGTCTCTACGCCGATCTGGCGCAAGAGCTGGAGGGGCTGCTCGAGGACGGGCCGACCGCCATCGCCAATGCCGCCAACACCGCCGCGCTGATCTATCACGGCCTGCCGGAGCTCAACTGGGCGGGGTTCTACCTCCTCAACGGCGACGAACTCGTGCTCGGTCCGTTCCAGGGCAAGCCGGCCTGCGTGCGCATCCCCGTCGGCCAAGGCGTCTGCGGCACCGCCGTCGCGCGCCGCCAATCGATCGTGGTGCCCGACGTCGATGCGTTCCCCGGCCACATCGCCTGCGACACCGCATCGCGATCCGAACTGGTGGTGCCGCTGGAGCGTGACGGAAGAATCCTCGGCGTGCTCGACCTCGACAGTCCGCTTCCCGGCCGCTTCGACGAGACCGACCGCGCGGGATGCGAGCGGCTCGTCGCGGTGTTGCTCGCTTCGCTGCCGGTGGCGGACTGAAGTCCGCCCCACGCCGACCCCGTTGGGCGGACTTCAGTCCGCCACTTGCAGCCGACTACCGATAGCGCTCCTCCGACCAAGGATCGCCGTTGTTGTGGTAGCCACGCAGCTCCCAGAAGCCGGGCCGGTCGGAAATGGTGAACTGGATGCGCCGCACCCACTTGGCCGACTTCCATAGATAGAGCCGCGGCATCAGCACCCGCACCGGCCCGCCATGCTGGCGGCTGATCGGCTTGCCCTCCCAGTGATGCACCAGGAACACGTCGGGCTGGTCGAACTGGTCGAGCCGCACATTGGCCGTGTAGCCGTCATGCGAATGGAACACGACATGCCGCGCCTCGGGCATCGGACGCACGAGGTCGAGCAGAGTACGCGCGGCAACCCCCTTCCAGCGATTGTCGTAGCGCGACCATTGCGTCACGCAGTGGATGTCCGACACGCTCTCCGCCTGCGGCAGCGCCATGAAATCATCAAGGGAAAGACTGGTCCGGTTCTCCAGCGCGCCGTCGAGATCGAGGCGGAATTTTTCCGCCGGCACGTTCGGCTGGATGCCGAGATCGAGCACCGGCCAATCCTTTACCAAGGTCTGCCCAGGCGGCAGCCGGTCGCGCGCCGGATCGGCCGTGGTGCCGGTGAGCAGCCGGCCCTCGCGCGCCCAATCCTGCTTGGTCTCGATCAGCTTTTCCCTGATCCGGCCCGAGCTCGTGATCCCGTCACTCTCCCCCTCATCGTCCATCGTCATGCGCGCCCTTTACAAATCGTCCCAACGCCAGATTGATTGCTGCCCATATGGTGCCGGATCGGCCGGCCTGGAGGACAAATGGGTTACAAGCCTTTCGATCTGACCGGCAAGGTGGCACTCGTCACCGGCGGCAACAGCGGCATCGGCCTCGGCATGGCACACGCGATGGCCGAAGCCGGAGCCGATGTGGCGATCTGGGGCACCAACGCCGAGAAGAATGAGGCCGCCCGCGCCCAGCTCGCCGCCACCGGACGCAAGGTGCTGGCCTTACAATGCGACGTCGGCGACGAGGCAGCGGTCGAACGCGCTTTCGCCGAGACCGTGAAGGAACTCGGCCGGGTCGCCGGCTGCTTCGCCAATGCCGGCGTCAGCGGGCGCGGCCAGAAATCATTCCTCGACATGTCGACGGAGGAATGGAACCGCGTGCTGCGGGTCAATCTGCACGGCGCGTTCTACACGTTTCGCACCGCCGCTAAGCACATGGTCGAGCGCGGCGGCGGCGGCGTGCTGGTCGGCACCGCCTCGCTCGCGGCGATCGAGGCAGCACCCCGCGGCGAGCACTACGCCGCGACCAAGGGCGG
>DATIMU010000194.1:0-3192 GCA_035475015.1 Acetobacteraceae bacterium | reverse complement strand
CCGGGCAGCGAGATGCCTTGCTCGGGGCCGATGATGTGCACGATCCCCTGGCGCACATCGAGCACCGGGAAGTAGGGCACGCCGAACTCGGCGACGTTGCGCTCCAGGGTCTCGACCTGAATGCGGCTCTCCTCCTCCTTGATGCCGGACTTCCGATCCGTGGTGGCGATGTTGTGGTCGGCCACCGCGATCGTCGCATCCGGCCGGCGCACCTTCCGGCCAGCCAGGCGCAATCCCTCGAAAGCCTGCGGACTGGTGACCTCGTGGACGAGGTGGCGGTCGATGTAGAGGACGCAGGTGCCGTCGGCGAGTCGCTCAACCACATGGCTGTCGAAGATCTTGTCATACAGCGTACGCGGCGCACTACCGGACATCTTGGTTCCTCTCGTCGACACAGCAGCAGGGGCTCTGCCCCTGCGCCCCGGCAAGGGCCGCGGGCCCTTGCATCCCACGTACTCGGCGGCAGCGGGCTCGGTCGGGGCACTCGGCGCGACGCGGGCCTTCTCGGCGATGCGGGCGCGCTTGCCGCTGCGGCCGCGCAAGTAATACAGCTTCGCCCGGCGCACGTCGCCGCGCCGCACCACCGCGATCTCGGCGATCGTCGGCGAATACAGCGGGAACACGCGCTCCACGCCCTCACCGTAGCTGATCTTGCGGATCGTGAAGTTGCTGTTGAGCCCCTTGTTGGAACGCGCGATGCAGACCCCCTCGAAGTTCTGCACCCGGCGGCGCTCGCCCTCCACCACCTTCACCGCGACGCGCACCGTGTCGCCCGGCGCGAACACCGGCACCGGGCGGCCCTCCGTGAGACGAACAATCTCGCTCGCCTCGAATTGCTGGATGATGTTCATCGCTCTGGTCCCTCTCTCTGATCCCTACGGCGCGACCGAACGGTTGACAACCGCCGCCACGCCGCCGCTTGACTGATATGCGCCCCACAGATCGGGCCGCCGCTCCCGCGTCACCCGCTCCGCCTCCGCCCGACGCCACGCCGCCACCTGGGCGTGATGGCCAGACAGCAGCACCTCCGGCACCTGCCGCCCCTGCCACTCGGCCGGACGGGTGTAGTGCGGATACTCCAGCAGGCCCGCCGAAAAACTTTCTTCCTCAGCGCTCTCGGCGGCACCCATCACGCCGGGCAGCAGCCGCACGCAGGCGTCGAGCAGCACCATCGCGGCCAACTCGCCGCCCGACAGCACGAAATCCCCGACGCTGATCTCCTCGCAGCCGCGCGCCTCGATCACCCGCTGATCGACGCCCTCGTAGCGCCCGCACAGCAGCACCAGCCCCGGCCCGGCCGCGAACCGCCGTGCATCGGCCTGCGCGAACCGCCGGCCACGCGGTGTCAGGAACACCAGCGGGCGCCCCACTTCCGTTTCATCGGCCGCCACGTCGGCGAGCGCCGCGTCCACCACGTCCGGCCGCAGCACCATCCCCGCCCCGCCGCCGAACGGCGTGTCGTCCACGCTGCGATGCCGGCCCGTCGCATGGTCGCGGATGTTGCTCGCGACCAGCGACCAGCGCCCGGCCTCCAGCGCCCGTCCGGCCAGCGAATGCCCGAGCGGCCCGGGAAACATCTCGGGAAACAGGCTCAGCACGGTGGCGCGCCAGCCGTTCACGCCGCTTGCTCCGGCACCACCGCCTCGGTCGGCGGCACCACGATCACGCGGCCGGCGGCGGCATCGACCTCGGGCACCGAGGCGCGGGTGAACGGCACCAGCAGCGCCGCACCCTCCGTGCGGGCGATCTCAAGGCTCGCCCCGGCGCCATAGTCATGCACCGCCGCGACCTCGCCGAGCGCCGCACCCGCCACGTCGAACGCCGCCAGCCCGACCAGATCGGCGAGGTAGAATTCTTCCTCCTCCGGCGGCGGCAGACACGAGCGGTCGATATACAGCCGCGTGTTGACCAGCTTCTCCGCCGCGTTCCGATCGGCTGAGGGGACCGCCTTGCCGTCCACCATCTCGGCGATCTCGGCGATGCCCTCGCCGCGCCAGCGCAGCGTGAACCGCCGCCCGCGGTCGTCGGACAGCGCGCCGTACGCAGTCAGGCTCGCCGGGTCGGCGGTGTAGCTGACCACGCGCACCAGCCCGCGCACGCCGTGCGGCCTGCCCACCACGCCCAACAGGATGCGTCGATCAGCCATGTCGCTCCATCAGGGTCGCTCCATCAGGCGGCCGGCGCCGCTTCCTTGGCCCGCTCCTGCGCCTTCTTCTTCGGCGCGGACTTCACCGGCTGCTCGCGAAACGCGGGCATCGGTGCAAGCCCCGCGCGGCCGAGGAAGCGGGCGACGCGATCGGTCGCCACCGCGCCCTGGCCGATCCAATGCTGGATGCGCTCGTCGCGCAGCCGCACGCGGTCCTCGTGCTCGGCCGGCAGCATCGGGTTGTAGCTGCCGAGCTTCTCCAGGAAGCGCCCGTCGCGCGGGCTACGGCTGTCCGCCACCACGATGTGATAGTACGGCCGCTTCTTGGCGCCGGCGCGGGCAAGTCGGATTTTAAGACCCATTACGCTTCGTTCTCCTGAAACCTACACATTCGTCATGGCCGGACTTGATCCGGCCATCTGCCGCCATATTCCGCCCGCTCGCCCGAGATGCCCGGATCAAGTCCGGGCATCTCGGAGGGGGACCGTACGCCCTCATCCCACCATCAGTAAGGCCGGTTCCGCGGCGCCATGCCCTTCGGCATGATCGCCGAGAGGCCGTGCCGCATCAGCCCCTTCTGCCCCAGCTTGTTCATCCGCTTCATCATCGTCGACATGTCATCGAACTGCTTGAGCAGCCGGTTGACCTCCTGCACCGAGGTGCCGGAGCCCGAGGCGATGCGCTTCTTGCGGCTCGCCTTGATGATGTCCGGGGCCCGGCGCTCCTTCATGGTCATCGACGAGATGATCGCCCCCTGGCGCTTGAGGATGCTGGTGTCGAGATTGGCGTCCTCGAGCTGCGCCTTGATCTTGCCCACTCCCGGCAGCATCCCGAGGATGCCCGAGAGGCTGCCCATCTTGGTGATCTGCTTGAGCTGCTTGGCGTAGTCCTCGAGGTCGAACTGCCCCTTCGCCATCTTGCGGGCGAGTTTTTCGGCCTCCTCCTGGTCGACCGTCTCGCTGGCCTTCTCGACCAGGCCCACGATGTCGCCCATGCCGAGGATGCGGCCCGCGACGCGCTCGGGGTGGAAATCCTCCAGCCCGTCG
>DATIMU010000193.1:0-3816 GCA_035475015.1 Acetobacteraceae bacterium | reverse complement strand
CCCTTGTGGGAGGGGGTTGGGGGAGGGGTTCACGTTCACCCGCCAGCCCCGTAAACCAAAACCCGCTCCGCCACCACGCCAAGCCGCAGCGCGTCACCCTCGGCGACGCGCTCCTCCGAGCGGAAGAACAGCTCGGTGCCGTCCGCCGCCCGCCCCACGCCGTAGAAATCCCGGCCGCGATACTCGATGGTTTCAACCGTAACCGCGACGGGCCCATCCGGTGCGGGAGTAAAGTCCTCCGGGCGGATCGCCGCGAGCGCCCGTCCCGCGCCCAACCGCTCGATGGGAACGCCGAGCAGCCGTGCGCCGCCGACCGTCACCGCGACCGTCCCGCTGTCGGAGGGCACCGCGTCGGTCGGCACGATGTTGCGGTAGCCCATGAACTCCGCCACGTCGGCATGAGCGGGGCGGGCATACAGCTCCTCCGGCGTGCCGATCTGGCGCACCTGGCCGTCGCGCAGCACCACGATGCGGTCGGCGAGCGACATCGCCTCGTCCTGGTCGTGCGTGACGTAGATCGTGGAGCAGCCGAGCAGCATGTGGATGCGGCGGATTTCGGCGCGCATCTCGAGGCGCAGCTTGGCGTCGAGGTTGGACAGCGGCTCGTCCATCAGCACGAGCGGCGGCTCGACCACGATGGCGCGCGCGATCGCCACGCGCTGCTGCTGGCCGCCGGAAATCTGGCCGGGGAGTTTTCCGCCCTGCTCAGAAAGACGCACGAGTTGCAGCGCCTCGTCCACCCGGCGCGCGATCTCGTCGCGCGGCCGCCGCTGCATCTGCAGGCCGAAGGCGATGTTCTTGCGCACGCTCATGTGCGGAAACAGCGCGTAGTTCTGGAACACCATGCCGAAGCCGCGCTGTTCCGGCCCGAGCGGATCGATGCGCCGTTCGTCCAGCCAGATCGTGCCGCCGGTCAGCGGCAACAGCCCGGCGAGGCAGTTCAGCGCGGTGGACTTGCCGCAGCCCGACGGTCCGAGCAGGGCGATGAACTCGCCCCGCTTTACCGTCAGGCTCACGTCCTTGAGCGCGTTCAGCGTGCCGAAGTCGCGGCTGATGCGCTCCAGCCGCAATTCGCGGAAGCCGCGCGAGGCAATCGCCATCTATTTCCCGACCTTGGCGCCGATCTGCTGGTCCCAGCGCTGGAAGGCATAGACCAGCTTGTCGGCCGCCAGCGGCGTCTCCTTCGGCACCTCGGCGATGAGCTTATCGTAGAACGGCCGGGTGTACTCGTTGATGACGTCCTGGCTCTCCTGCGGGGCGAGCGACAGCGGCACGTCCTTCACCGCCGGCCCCGGATAGAAATAGCCCTTGTCGTAGGTGTAGGCCTGCGCCTTCTTGGTCAGCATGAAGCTGGTGAGGTCGAGCAGCACGGCGAGCTTGTCCGGCGATACCCCCTTCGGCACGGCGAAATACTGCGCGTCCGTCACCCAGTGGAATCCTTTCAAGGTGCCGACCTGAGCCTCCTTCGGCACCACCCCGAGGGCGCGCGGGTTGATGTCCCAGCCGGTCATGGTGACGACCATGTCGCGCGAGCCCTCGGCCAGCTCCTTCATCGTGACCGTGGTGCCGGAGGGATAGTATTCGATGTTCTTGCCGAGCTCGGCGAGATAGCCCCAGGTCTTGTCCCAGCCGTCCTTGGGGTCTTTCGGGTCCTTGTCGCCGAGCAGATAGGGCAGGCCTTGCAGCCAGGTGCGGCCGGGGCCGGAATTAGCCGGGCGGGCGTAGAGGAACCGCTTGGGGTGCGCGCGGGTCCAGGCGAGCAGCTCGTCGGTGCTGGCGGGCGGCTGCTTCACCCGGTCGGGCATGTATTCGAGCAATGGGCCGGCGGGGCAGAACACGGTGCACACCGCCTGGCCCTGTGCCAGCTTCTGCATCGCGAAGGCGGCCGGCTGATAGATCTCGTCGAGCTTCGGCAGGCTGGCGGCGTACTTGGTGACGAGCGGCTCCCACAGATTCTGCTCGATGCCCGCCGAGAGCGCGTCGGTGCCGGTGAGCACGAGGTCGATGTCCACGCGGTTCGCCGATTGCTGCGCGCGCAGCTTGCCGGGCAGCTCCGGGGCGGGCGCCTGGCTGAAGGCGAAGCGCGAGACGAGCTTCGGGTGGGTCCGGCGGTACTCCTCCATCGCCTGCTGCACGAGCTGGAGCTGGCCGGCCACGTCGACGACGTTGAGCGCCACGGGCGAGGAGGGCAGCGCGGGAGCCTGCGCTTGGGCCGTGCCGAGCGCGGCGGTCGCGGCGAGCCCGCCCAGCAGGCCGCGCCGTGTGGTGCGGATCAGTGTCACCGTTCATTCCTCCCTGTCGTGCGGCTGAGCGTAATCAGTCGGCGGGCGCGCCACAACGCGCGTTGATCGGCCGCTTCGGGTGCGGCAGGGTCGGCGCGTTCCGATCGGGGGAGGGGTTCGGCATGACGACGCTCGCAGGGGACACGCTGACGCGGCTGCGGCTCGCCAGCACCGCGACGATCACCACGCAGCTGTTCAAGCGCGGCCTGCGCAACGCCTTCCTGCAAGGCGTTCGGCCGCTTGGGACGGTGAGCGCCAATCTGGTCGGTCCCGCCTTCACCTTGCGCAACATCCCGGCCCGGGAGGATCTCGACCATGTCGGCGTGTTCACCGACCCCACGCACCCGCAGCGCCGCGCCATCGAGATCACGCCGCCGGGCCATGTGCTGGTGATCGACTGCCGGGGGGATGCGCGGGCCGCGTGCGCCGGCGAAATCCTAGCGACGCGGCTGATGACGCGCGGTGTCGCGGGCCTCGTCTCCGACGGCGGCATCCGCGACGCCGGGCCGATCGCGGAGAGAGGGTTCCCGGTGTTCTGTGCCGGGCCCAGCGCGCCGCTCAACCTCGCCGCGCATCATGCGGTGGAGAGCAACGTGCCGATCGGCTGCGGCGGCGTCGCGGTCTATCCCGGCGACGTGGTGGTGGGCGACCGCGACGGCGTGGTGGTGATCCCCGCGGGCATCGCCGACGAGGTGGCGCGCGATGCCGCCGAGCAGGAGGAGCTGGAGGCGTTCGTGCTGGAACGGGTGGCGGCCGGCGCCGCCCTCGCGGGCACCTATCCGCCCGATGAGGCGACGAAGGCCGCCTTCGAGGGCTGGCGGAAGGGGCGCCCCCGGTCCTAGTAGAGGCAAACCCACGAGCCGAGGACACCCGCGATGGACCTGATCGAAGCTGGCGGACTGAAGATCGCCCGGACCCTGCACGATTTCGTGGTGAACGAGGCGATCCCCGAGACCGGGATCGACCCCGCCGCGTTCTGGCGCGGGTTTGGAGAGATGATCCACGACCTCGCGCCGGTCAACCGCGCGCTGCTCGCCAAGCGCGACGCGCTGCAGGCGCGGATCGACGACTGGCACCGCGCCCACCGCGCCCGGCCGGTGGATCAGGCGGCCTATGAGACGTTCCTGCGCGAGATCGGCTACCTGGTGCCGGAGCCCGCCGATTTCGCCGTGACCACGGCGAGCGTCGATTCCGAGATCGCCAGCATTGCCGGCCCGCAGCTCGTGGTTCCCGTGACCAATGCGCGCTACGCGCTCAACGCCGCCAATGCGCGCTGGGGCAGCCTGTACGACGCGCTGTACGGCACCGACGCCATTCCCGAAGACGGCGGCGCCACCCGCGGCGGCGGTTACAACAAGGTGCGCGGCGACCGGGTGATCGCCCGCGCCCGCGCGGTGCTCGACCAGGCCGCGCCCCTCGCCTCCGGCAGCCACGCGGATGCGACAGGATACGCGCTTGAGGCCGGAAAGCTCGCGGTCAATCTCAAGGGCGGCGGCAAGACCGGCCTGGCCAATCCGGAAAAATTCGTCGGCTA
>DATIMU010000192.1:0-2969 GCA_035475015.1 Acetobacteraceae bacterium | reverse complement strand
CGCGACGCGACAGGCCCACGCGCATGACGACTACGAGCTGGTCGTCGACATCGACGCGCACACCGTCGAGTTCCAGTTCTGGGACGAGATCATCGGCTTCGTCGAAAGCGACGTGTTGCGACACGACGCGAAGGCCATGCTGCGCGGGCTGTCGCAGGGCAACGCGCTGCTCAAGGTCCCGACCGGCACGAACTTCCAGTCGGTCGGCGGCCGCATCCCGCACGGACACGCCATCGCCGAGCCGACCGACGGTCCCGGCAGCGGTGGCGGCCATCGCTTTGCCCAACTGATGCGACGCTCGATGGATGCCATGGGGCTCGACTACCAGGTCGTGTTCCCGAGCGCGATGCTGCTTCTCGGCCTGCACACGATGGACGATGTCGAGGTCAATCTGGCGCAGGCGTTCAACCGCTGGATCATCGAGAGCGTCCTGCCGTCGGAGGACCGGCTGCTCGGGATGCTGTACCTCCCGTTCAACACGCCCGACGCTTGCGTCCGCATGATAGAGCGGCACGCGCACGATCCGAGAGTCATCGGCTACACCGTGACATCCACGCGCAACAAGCCGGTGCACCACAATTCCTACATGAAGCTGTACCGGCTGATCGAGGAGACCGGCAAGCCGTTGTCGTTCCACACCGGCTTTCACTGGGGCGATCCGTCCTTCGCGCAGCTCAACCGCTTCATCTCGATGCACGCGCTCTCCTTCGCGCATTACAACATGATCCACCTGACCAACTGGCTCATCAACGGCCTGCCCGAGCGGTTCCCCGAGCTCAAGCTGCTGTGGGTCGAGGCGGGGCTCGCCTGGATACCCTTCCTGATGCAGCGCCTCGATCACGAGGCGATGATGCGCCCGAGCGAGGCACCCTCGCTCAAGCGGCTGCCGAGCGAATACATGCGCGAGATGTATTTCACCAGTCAGCCGATGGAGCGCGCCAATCTCAAGCTCCTCCAGGCGACGATGGAGGCGATGAGCGCGGAGACGCAGCTGCTCTACGCCTCCGATTGGCCGCACTGGGATTTCGACCCGCCGAGCACCGTCACCTCCCTGCCGTTCCTGAGCGAGCAGGCCAAGCGCAACATCCTCGGCCTGAACGCGGCGCGGCTGTTCGATCTGCCCGTGGCGCGGCGGCGTGCGCGGCTGGCGGAGACGGATGCGCCGCGCCGGGCGGCGGAATGAGCGAGACCTCCGCGCTCGGCGGCGACTTCGTCGGCGCGGCGCGGGAGGCGCTGCGCGCCGGCACGCCGGAAGCGGTGCCCGAAGAAGCCCTTCGCGCGGTGCTGAGATCGGCGGTGCGGCTCTACGCGGCCCGGGTGGAGGCGACCGGCGCGTATCCGGCGCCGGTCGACATTCGCGAGGTCATGCCGACCGACATCGTGGTGATCGCAAGCGAGATGCTGCGGGCGGCCGACCTCAATCTGTTCGACCTCGCGATGTGGTACCGGCGCGCCCGATAACGCCGCGCTGAAAGGAGCCAGAATGGAGATCCATGTCGGGAGCGCCCACGGCTTCGCCGACCCTGGGCGCCGGGTCGTTTCGTACGACGGGATCGAGATCGGCATCTTCCGACTCGCCGACGCCTTCATGGCCTACGAGAACATCTGCCCGCATCTCGGCGGGCCCGCCTGCCAAGGCCAGATCCTGCCGCTCACGCTGGAGGCGGTCGATCCGGCGACCAAGGCGAGCGAAGGCCGCGTCTTCTCCAAGGAGCAGACGAACGTCGTCTGCCCCTGGCACGGCTGGGAGTTCGACATCCGCACCGGCCGCCATGTCGCCAACCGCCGGATGCGGCTCCGCCCGGTCGACGTGCGGGTGGCGGACGGCGAGGTCTATGTCACGCTGCCGCGCCGCGCCGGTCCGACCATGCCGGTGATCGCCGCGACACCTGACGAGCCTCGGCCCGCCGCCTGACGGGTCACGGGCGCAAAACGGAGAGATCGCAACCCTTGTCGGCCTGCAGCACCTGCTCGGCCACCAGCCGGTCCCAGCCGCGCTTCGGCGTCGCCGGCGGGCGCCAGGTCGCACGGCGGGAGGCGAGCACCTCGTCCGGGACCACCAGGTCGAGCCGCCGGTCGCGCACCGAGAGCCGGACGCGGTCGCCGCTCTCGACCAGCGCGAGCGGGCCGCCGGCCGCCGCCTCCGGGGTGACGTGCAGTACGATGGTGCCGAAAGCGGTGCCCGACATGCGGCAGTCGCTGATCCGCACCATGTCCTTCACCCCAGCGCGGGCGAGTTTTTGCGGAATGGGCAGATAGCCCGCCTCGGGCATCCCGGCCGGGGTCAGCGGGCCGGCGTTCTTCAGCACCAGCACGTCCGACGCGGTGACGTCGAGTGCTGGATCGTCGATGCGGGCGGCGAGGTCCTCCAATCCGTCGAACACCACTGCGCGGGTCTCGGTCTCGAACAGGGCCGGGGTGGCGGCGCTCCGCTTGAGGATCGCGCCGCGCGGGGCGAGGCTGCCGAACAGCGCGACCAATCCGCCCACGGGAGACACCGGCTCGGCGCGGGCGCGGATATAGCGGCGGTCGACGAAGGCGGGCTCGGCGAGGCGGTCGGCCAGCGTGGCGCCGGTGACGTCGATGGCGTCGAGGTGCAGCAGTTCGCGCAGCTCCCACAGCAGCGCCGGCATCCCGCCGGCGCTATGAAAGTCCTCCATGTAGCCCTCGCCGGTGGGCTTGAGGTCGACCAGCACTGGCGTGCTATCGGAGAGCGCGTTCAGCCGGTCGAGGTCGATGCGGATGCCGCGCCGGCCGGCGATCGCGGTGAGGTGGATCAGCGCGTTGGTCGAGCCGCCGAGCGCCAGCAGGACGCGGAGCGCGTTCTCGACCGCGTGCTCGGTGATGATTTCCGACGGGCGCACCGGCGCCTCGATCAGCTTGACGGCCAGCGCCCCGGCCTCCTCGGCGGCGCGCAGCCGGTCGGCGTGGACCGCCGGGATGCTGCCCTGGCCGAGCGGGATCATGCC
>DATIMU010000191.1:0-4624 GCA_035475015.1 Acetobacteraceae bacterium | reverse complement strand
ACTGCAAGCGTTCGACGATCTCGCGCAGGATGCGCCGGGCGATCTCCTGGCGCTGCGGTGTCAGGGTCTCGCCGGCGCCCTGGAACCATTCCAGCGCGTTGCTGATCGACAGATCGGAGGCCTCGGCGATGTTCTTGCCCGCGACGCGCACCGCCAACGCCTCGGGCTTGAGCCGCGCGCCGTTGCAGACGTGGCACGGCTTGTCGGCCTGATAGCGCGAAAGCTCCTCGCGCACCCAGACGCTGTCGGTCTCCTGCGAACGGCGTTGCAGGTTGCGCACCACGCCCTCGAACGGCTTTGTCACGGTGTAGGCGCGCACCCCGTCCTTGTAGGTGAAGGCGACCGGGTCATCCCCGGTGCCGAACAGGATCGCCTCCCGCACCCGCTCGGGCAGTTGTTCCCAGGGCGTGCGGGTCGTCACCTTGAAGTGGCGGGCAAGGCTTTGCAGCGTCTGGTCGTAGTACGGGCTTTTCGCGCCGGCCCACGGCATCACCGCGCCATCGGCCAGCGACACGCGCTCGTCCGGCACCACCAGCGCCGGGTCGAAGAAGGTCTCCACCCCCAAGCCGTCGCAGGACGGGCAGGCGCCGTGCGGGCTGTTGAAGCTGAACAGCCGGGGCTCGATCTCCTCGATGGTGAACCCGCTCACCGGGCAGGCGAAGCGGCTGGAGAACACCGTCCTGTCCGACGTGTCGGCGTTCTCGGCATAGACCACGCCGTCGGACAGGCCGAGTGCGGTTTCAAAGCTGTCGGCGAGGCGCGACTGGATGCCGTCGCGCACCACCAGACGGTCGACCACCGCCTCGATCTCGTGCTTCACCTTTCGGTTCAGCGCCGGGACCTCGGCGATCTCGTAGAGCTTGCCGTCGACCTTGGCGCGGGTGAAGCCGCGCCGCTGCAACTCCGCGAGTTCCTTGCGGTACTCGCCCTTGCGGTCGCGCACCACCGGCGCCAGCAGCAGCAGCCGCGTGCCCTCGGCCATCGCCATCACCCGGTCGACCATCTGCGACACGGTCTGCGCCTCGATCGGCAGGCCGGTGGCGGGCGAGTAGGGCACGCCGACCCGCGCCCACAGCAGCCGCATGTAGTCGTGAATTTCCGTCACGGTGCCGACCGTGCTGCGCGGGTTGCGGCTGGTGGTCTTCTGCTCGATGGAAATGGCCGGGGACAAGCCTTCGATGCTGTCCACGTCGGGCTTGCCCATGAGTTCGAGGAACTGCCGGGCATAAGCAGAAAGACTCTCGACGTAGCGCCGCTGGCCCTCGGCGTAGATCGTGTCGAAGGCGAGGGAGGACTTGCCCGAGCCCGACAGGCCGGTGATGACGGTCAGGCTGTCGCGCGGGATTTCGACATCCACGTTCTTGAGATTATGCTCGCGCGCACCGCGAACATGGATCGAGCCCGCCATGCGCTCAAGTTCCCGTTGTTCTCAGGATGTTCCGGCCCTATATGGCAGGTCTTCCGGGTTCTGCAAAGGGGCGGCCGCGTGATACGGTCGCATTCCGGCCGATGGATTCGCCCGGAACTGGATAGTGCAAGGACCGAGACATGGCTGGCAGCGTCAACAAGGTGATCCTGGTGGGCAATCTGGGCAAGGACCCGGAGGTGCGGAACACCCAGGCCGGCCAGAAGATCGTGAATTTCACGATGGCGACCAGCGACACCTGGAACGACAAGGCGAGCGGCGAGCGCAAGGAGCGCACCGAGTGGCACCGCGTCGTGATCTTCAACGAGCGGCTGGCCGACGTCGCCGAGCGGTTCCTGCGCAAGGGCCGCAAGGTCTATGTCGAGGGCGCGCTGCAGACCCGCAAATGGACTGATCAGACCGGCCAGGAGAAATACACCACCGAGGTCGTCATCGACCGCTTCCGTGGTGAGCTGACCCTGCTCGACAGCAACCGGGGCGAGGAAGGCGGCGCGGGCGAGGGTGGCGGCTATGGCGGCGGCGGCCGTGCCAGCAGCGCCCCGCCTCGCAGCACCGGCGGCGGCGGTCGCGGCGGCGGAGGTGGGGGCTGGGACGCGCCGAAGGGCGGCGACTTGGACGACGAAATTCCGTTCTAGTCCGGCTGCCGGGAGGCCGCCTCGCCATCCAGGGTCGCCGCCGCCGCATGGACCACGGCGGCGATCCGCACGGCCGCCTGCACTTGCTCCTGGGTCAATCCGGCTTGGCGGACGATCTTCTCGTGGCTCTCCATGCACATGCCGCAGCCGTTGATGGCGGATACAGCCAGCGACCATAACTCAAAGTCCGTCTTGTCGACGCCGGGGCGGCCCATGACGTTCATCCTGAGCTTGGCGGGCAGCGTCGCGTAGTCGCCGCCGATCAGGTGGACGAAGCGGTAGTAGACGTTGTTCATCGCCATGATCGAGGCCGCTGCCTTGGCCCCGTTCAGCGCCTCGGGCGAGAGCAGCGGCGCGAACTCGGCGAGGATTGCCCGCGTCACCTCGGCGTTGCGCGAGGCGAGGGCGGACGCGACGAAGGTGCCGGCGCGCTGCTGCGCGGTGAGGCTCGGCTCGGTGGCGAGCGAGCCCAGGTTCAGCCGGATGTCCTTCGCGTAGTCGGGAATCCGGTCCTTCAGCGCGTCGAGCGACATGATTTTCGTCCTGAAAGGCGGCGGCGGCCCCGCGCTCGGGCGGGGCCGTCTGGGAAAGGATCAGGCGGCGGGGCGGAGATGCTCCTCGCCCTTGGTCCAGTTGCACGGGCAGAGCTCGTCGCTCTGCAGCGCGTCCAGCACGCGGAGCACCTCGGCGGGGTTGCGACCCACGGAGAGGTCGTTCACCGAGGCGAAGCGGATGATGCCGTCCGGGTCGACGATGAAGGTCGCGCGCAGCGCCACGCCCTCGGTGCGGTCGAGCACGCCGAGCGCCTGGGCGAGCTCCTTCTTGATGTCCGCCAGCATCGGGATCGGCAGGTCGCGCAGATCGTCATGATTGAGGCGCCAGTTGAGATGGACGAACTCGCTGTCGGTCGAGATGCCGTAGACCACCGCGTCACGGTCCGCGAAGTCGCGCGCCAGCTTGCCGAAGGCGACGATCTCGGTCGGGCAGACGAAGGTGAAATCCTTCGGCCAGAAGAACACGATCTTCCACTGGCCGGCGTCGGACCTGCTGTCGATGTCGGTGAACGCGGTCTTGAGGTCGAGCCCCTCGCGGCCGGGCTGGACGGCCTTGAGGCTGAATTCGGGGAAGCGGTCGCCGACGGTCAACATGTGCTTGATGCTCCTTGCTTGCGGTCAGACCTGGATATGGCGGTGCGGCAGATTTCGTGCCAATGAATAATATCTGACGGTTTGATCGAACGGATCGATGGAATCCCTACCCAGCCCGCAACAGCTCCGCTACCTGCTCGCGCTATCGGAGTTCCAGCATTTCGGCCGCGCGGCACAGGCCTGCGCGGTGACGCAATCCACCCTCTCGGCCGGGATTCTTGCCCTGGAACGCCAGCTGGACGCGCGAATCCTGGACCGCGCCGCCGGGCGGCACGTGGTGTTCACCCCGCTCGGGCGCGAGCTGGTCGGCCGGGCCGGGGAGGCGCTGACGGCGCTTTCTGCCCTCAACGAGGCGGCGGCGGCGGCGCGGGCGCCGATGAGCGGCCCGCTGCGGCTCGGCGTGATCCCGACTGTCGGGCCGTTCGTGCTGCCCCGTTTGATGCCGGCGCTGCGGCAGGATTTTCCCAGGCTCCGGCTGTTCCTGCGCGAGGACGTGACGGACCGGCTGATCGAGCGGCTGGAGCAGAGCAGGCTCGACGTGCTCCTCCTGGCGCTGCCCTGCGACTGCGGCGCGACGAACACGATGGCGGTGGGGCGGGACGAGTTCGTCGCCGCCCTGCCACCTGGCCATCCGCTGGCGCGGCGCGAACGCATCCCGGTGAGGGCGCTCGCGACCGAGCGGCTGCTTCTGCTGGAGGACGGGCACTGCCTGCGAGACCAGGCGCTCGCGGCGTGCGGCATGGCCACGCGAGCCGAGCGCGAGGGGCAGGACGGGTTCGCCGCGACCAGCCTGCATACGCTGGTGCAGATGGTCGCGGGCGGGCTCGGCGTCACCTTGCTGCCGCGGCTGGCGCTGGAGGCCGGCATCATCGCGGGCACCGGGATCGTGCTGCGGCCATTGGCCGGCGCCGGCGCGTGGCGCACGCTGGCGCTCGCCTGGCGGCCGAACGCGCCCCGGGTGGAGGATTATCGCGCACTCGGCGCCGTGCTGCGACGGAGCTGCGAGGGGGCGGGCGCCAAGTAGCGGCTACGGTCCGGAGGCGGCGGGGCGGCGTGACACGGTGCCGACGATCGCGGCGACGAACACGGCACCCATCAGGTTCACCACGACGACCAGCCAGCGCAGGCGAAGGGCGGTCGCCTGCTCCTCGGCGAGGAAGCGGGCGCGCATCGCCGCTCGCTCGCGCTGGATGCGGTCCTCCCACGAGCCGGTGCCCTGGGAGAGCGGGGCCGCGCTCTCCCCCAGGCGGGACGCCAGCGCCGCGATGGCGCGGTCGGGATCGGGGCCGCGCGCGGCGATCAGCGCCTCGTCGAGCGCGGTGTCCACCGCGAAGGCCCGCTCCATCGGGATCGGCAGCGCGTAGGTCGCGAACACGCCGGCCAGACCCGCCACGATGAATGCCATCGCCGCGAAA
>DATIMU010000190.1:0-2292 GCA_035475015.1 Acetobacteraceae bacterium | reverse complement strand
GCCAGCGCCTCGATCTCGAACCAGATGCGAAAGCGGTTCTCCGGCGCCCAGATGGCGGCCATCTCCGGTCTCGTGTAGCGAGGAACCATGATCCGCGTTTCCACTTGTCAGGCGAAGCCCACATATAGATGGGCCGCACGGGCAGCTAGACCCCGCGCCCCATTCTGACAAGCCCGCGAGGACGCCGCCCCGGATGTTGACGCCTGCCCTGACCGCCGACCTCGCAGCACTGCTGCAGGTCATTCTCATCGACGTGGCGCTGGCCGGCGACAACGCCGTCGTGGTGGGTCTCGCCGTTGCCGGGCTGCCGTCGCATCAGAAGCGGCGCGCCATCATCGCGGGGATCGCCGGGGCCACGGTGATCCGCATCGGCTTCGGCATGATCACCCTGCAGCTGCTGGAGATCATCGGCCTGATGCTGGCCGGCGGGCTGCTGCTGTTGTGGGTCTGCTGGAAGATGTATCGCGAGCTGCGCCGCGGCCGTCACGCCGAGCACGCCGCCGTTGCCCGGCCGAAGACGCTGCGTCAGGCGATGCTCCAGATCATCCTCGCCGATATTTCCATGAGCCTCGACAACGTGCTGGCCGTCGCGGGCGCCGCGAAGGGCAGCATGTGGGTGCTGGGCACCGGCCTCGTCCTGTCCGTGGCGCTGATGGGCTTCGCCGCCGGACTGATTGCCAACCTGCTCGAACGCTTCCGCTGGATCGCCTGGGTTGGCCTTCTGATCGTGCTCTACGTCGCGCTGCACATGATCTGGGAGGGCTCGCACGAGGTCGCGGCCCACACCACCCTCGACGAGCGCATCATCGAGGGCGTGTCGACATTCATCGGGCACGCGGCCCATTAGGAGCTACAGCAGGCCAGCGTCCCGGAAGCTCAGCCAGCGTCCGTTGCCGATGACCACGTGGTCGTGCAGGACGAGGGACAGCGCCTCGGCGGCCCGCCTGACCTCCTGCGTCATCTTGAGATCGGCGCTCGACGGCGTGGGATCGCCGCTCGGGTGGTTGTGCACCAGGATCAGCCCGGTGGCCTGCAGTTCGAGCGCCCGCTTGACCACCTCGCGCGGGTAGACCGGCGTGTGGTTCACCGTGCCCCGCGCCTGCGCCTCGTCGGCCACCAGGCGGTTGCGGTTGTCGAGGAATAGGACGCGGAACTGCTCGACGCGCTCGCGCGCCAGCATGGCGTTCAGGTACTCCATCAGCCGGTCCCAGTTGTCGAGCACCGGCCGGTTCATCACCTCCGCGCGGACCAGCCGGAGTGCCGCCGCCTGGACTGCCTTCAGCGCCGCGACGCCGGCCTCGCCGAGGCCCTCGGTGGCGCGAAGATCCTGCAACGGGGCGGCGATGGCGGCGGCGAAGCTGCCGAAGCGGGTCATCAGCGCCCGAGCGATCGGCTTGGTGTCGCGCCGGGGCAGGGCGAGGAACAGGATCATCTCCAGCATCTCGTGATCGGCCAGCGCGTCTGGCCCGGCGCTCAACAGCCGCGCGCGCATCCTCGCCCTGTGGCCCTCCGTCCCGCCGCTCAGGGCGAGGCGGTCGGGCTCCAGCAGATCGAGTGTTTCGGCAAGCTGGGGTAGATGCGGTGACTTCGCCATGCCACCGCAGGTTGCCAGAACAGCGGAATAATGGAAAGGATCAGGCGAGTTCGTAGGGCGGCTTGTGCAATCCGGCCGGGGAAATGGTGAAAATCTCGTAGCCGTCTTCGGTGACGCCGACCATGTGCTCGAACTGGGCGGACAGGCTGCGGTCGCGGGTCACGGCGGTCCAGCCGTCATCCAGCACTTTCACCTCGGGGCGGCCGGCGTTTACCATCGGCTCGATGGTGAAGAACATCCCGGGCCGCAGCACCGGGCCTTCGCCCGAACGGCCGAAATGCAGCACGTTGGGCGCCTCGTGGAAGCGCCGGCCTATGCCGTGGCCGCAGAAATCGCGCACCACGCTGAAGCGGTTGCCCTCCACGAAGGTCTGGATCGCGTGGCCGATGTCGCCCAGCGTGGCGCCGGGGCGGACCACCTCGACGCCGCGCATCAGCGCCTCGTAGGTGACTTCCATGAGATTGCGCGCGCGGGTGGACGGCGTGCCGGCCACGTACATGCGCGAGCTGTCGCCGTGCCAGCCGTCGAGGATCACCGTCACGTCGATGTTGAGCACGTCGCCGCCCTCGAGCTTCCGCTCGCCCGGAATGCCGTGGCAGACGACGTGGTTGATCGAGGTGCAGATCGATTTCGGGAAGCCGCGATAGTTCAGCGGCGCCGGCACCGCGCCGCGCTCGGCCATGAAATCGTGGCAGATC
>DATIMU010000189.1:0-2823 GCA_035475015.1 Acetobacteraceae bacterium | reverse complement strand
CCATCTCGAGGTGGTCGGCAACATCGTCTGCATGTTGAACGCCGGCGTCAAAGGCCAGATGGCCGAAGGGACCGAGGCCGGCGAGCTGCTGGCGACGATCACCCAGGGCGGCGACAGCCACACCAGCTCGCTGCTGTTCGGCGGCGGCGTCGGCCTAGTCAATTCCGCCGGCGTGCCCTGGACGGCGGCTTATGTCGACTCGCGGACCGAGCCGACCGCCGACATGCGCTCCAATATCGCAGCGGAAGGGCGCGCCAAGATCATCTACGAACGCCTCATCAACATCACCGACGACCCGGACGTGAAGCAGACCCTGGGCTTCCTGATGACCCGCGAGATCGCGCACGCCAAGTCCTTCGAGAAGGCGCTGTATGCGATCGAGGCCAACTTCCCGACCGGCAAGCTGCCCGGCCAGCCCGAGTTCACCGACAAGTACTACAATCTGTCGCAAGGCGACGGCGACATGCGCGGCCCGTGGAACGAGGGCGAGCAGTGGGAGTTCGTGGAGGAGCGCGACCAGCAAATGGCGGTTGACGGCGGCGACGGCACGGCCTCGGTGAAGCTGCCGCGCAAGGACCAGCAGATCAGCAAGAAGGTCGCCGAGCGGACCGCATCGCGGACCGATGTCGACCCGACGACGGGCGCCGATCTGGGGGCCGGCCCTGGGGCGGGCAAGACGAAGCCCATGAAAGCCGCGTAGGCGCCCTCACCCCGACCCTCTCCCCCGAGGGGGAGAGGGAGCAGAGGGTCAGTAGGTCTTGCGGACCTTGGGCTCGCGCGGCCAGATGCGGCCGGTGCTTGCCGCCGTGACGAAGGGCGCGGCGGGGCCGAGCGAGATCACGCCCGCGTCGCTGACCACGCCGGCCTTGTCCAGCAGGGCCTTGGCGTCCGGCGTATGGCCGATCACCTTGAGGTGGGCGAAGGCGTCATGCACGAACGCGACGGCCGCCGCCTCGTCGGCGAGCTGCCGGGCGCCCTCGGCGGAAACCACGAGCGCCACCGCGTCGAACAGCACGGAAGAACCACCGGCGAGCTGGAAATCGGCCTCGATCGCGGCGCCGTTCGCGCCGCTGACGCCGCCGACCCGGGGTGCTACGATCTTCATCTTCGCCCCCGCCGCCTTGACCGCGCCGGCGAGCGCCGTCACCAGCGCGGCGTCGGCACCGTCCGACACCAGGCAGCCGACCACTCGCCCGGCCAGCGTGGGCTTGGCCTTGGCGAGAATGCTGAGCGGCGGCGAGGGTGCGAGATCGGTGCGGGTCGGCTTCGCGGCGGGCACCGGCGGGATCGCCCCGTGATGGCCGAGCCCGGCGGCGACGCGGCTCGCCAGGTTGGGGTCGATATGGGCGAGCTGCCCCAGCATCCGCAGCCGGATCGCCTTGGTCTCGACCTTGCTGAGCTCGAAGGTCAGCGCCGCGACGATGTGGTTCTGCTCGGGCTCGGTCTGGCTGACGAAGAACTGCCGCGCCTGGCTGTAATGGTCGGCGAACGATTCCGGGCGGACCCGCAGCTTGTCGCCCTCGTCATGCGCGGCGAAGCTGCGGAAGCCCCGCTTCGGGTCCTCGCGCGGGCCGACCCGGTTGAGCGAGTTCGGCTCGTACGCGGCGCGGCCCTTGGGGACGTGCATCTGCATGTGCCCGTCGCGCTGGAAATTGTGCATCGGGCATTTCGGCGCGTTGACCGGGATCTGCGCGAAGTTCGGCCCGCCGAGCCGCTTGAGCTGGGTATCGAGATAGGAGAAGTTGCGCCCCTGCAGCAGCGGATCGTTGGTGAAATCGATCCCCGGGACTACGTCGGCGGTGCAGAACGCGACCTGCTCGGTCTCGGCGAAGAAATTGTCCGGGTTGCGGTCGAGCACCATCTTGCCGATCACCCGCAGCGGGATCTGCTCCTCGGGGATGATCTTGGTCGCGTCGAGCACGTCGAAGTCGAAGTTGTTGGCGAAGTCCTCGTCGAACAGCTGTACCGCCAAGTCCCATTCCGGGAAGTCGCCACTCTCGATCGCCTCCCACAGGTCGCGCCGGTGATAATCGGGGTCGGCGCCGTTGATCTTCAGCGCCTCGTCCCAGATCACCGACTGCGAGCCGTTCCTCGGCCGCCAGTGGAATTTCACGTAGGTCGACTTGCCGGCCTCGTTGACCAGGCGGAAGCTGTGGACGCCGAAGCCCTCCATCATGCGCAGCGAGCGCGGGATGGCGCGGTCCGACATGACCCACATAATCATGTGCATACTCTCGGGCGTGAGCGAGACGAAGTCCCAGAAGGTGTCATGGGCGCTCGCCGCCTGCGGGAAGCCGCGATCGGGCTCGTCCTTCACCGAATGGACGAAATCGGGGAACTTCATGGCGTCCTGGATGAAGAACACCGGCATGTTGTTGCCGACCAAATCCCAGTTGCCCTCGCGGGTGTAGAACTTGATGGCGAAGCCGCGCACGTCGCGCGGCAGGTCGGCGGAGCCCTTGTTGCCAGCCACCGTCGAGAAGCGCGCGAACACCGGCGTCCGCTCGCCGACCCGCGTGAGGATGCCGGCCCTGGTCACGTCGGCGAGTGATTCCGTGAGCTCGAAATAGCCGTGCGCGCCCGACCCGCGGGCGTGGACCACGCGCTCGGGGATGCGCTCGTGGTCGAAATGCATGATCTTCTCGCGGAGGACGAAATCCTCCAGCAGCACGGGGCCGCGCCGGCCGACCCTCGCCGAGTTCTGGTCGTCCCCGACGATGACGCCCTGGTTGGTGGTGAGCGCCGGGTGGTCGCCCCCGGCCGTCTGATGCGGCTCGCCGCCGCCGCCGGTGTGCTCGCCCGCCCGTCCGTCGTCCGCCATGA
>DATIMU010000188.1:0-7350 GCA_035475015.1 Acetobacteraceae bacterium | reverse complement strand
GGGAAGAAAAAGGGTGCGGAGCCGCCATGACCGTTGGCGTCTCGACCTCTCAGAGCCTGCTTGTGCAGGTGGGCGCCAGGTACCGTGACCAAGGCCACAGCAGAGCCAGCTCCCGAGAGATGCCTATCGGCCCTGGGGTTGAATTGCCTGACGCGCCGGGCAGCCCCGCCATCGGAACTTAGGGATGCTCGAGGCCGGCCGCAATCTCCTCGGCGCGCTTTGCCAGCTTGCCGAGGCGGCGGCCGAGCTTGGGGTCCGCCCCAACCGGCGAGTTTTCTAGCCGGGCGAGCTGGCGGCGCAGGTCGGTGAACTCGCCTTTCAGATCGGACAGCTCATCGGCCATCATCAGCGCGGCGAGCACCAGCAGGCGCGCCTCGCCGGCGGTGCCGGCCACCGTCTTGATGTTCTCCACCCGCTCGTCGAGCTCGCGCCCCATTGCCTCGAGGTGGTCTTCCTCACCGTCCGCGCAGCCCACCGAGTAGGCGTAGCCGTTGATGCGGATAGTCACTTGCGCCATCAATGAAATCCCGTTCCGTGTCTCAATCAGGCTCGCCCAGCGCGGTCCGCAGCCGGGCGATCAGCGCGTCGAGCCGAGGTGCCAGCTGCTCGGGCACGTCGGCGACGCCCTGCATTGCCCCCGCTTCCGCCCGTTCGGTGGCGCGCGCGATCCGCTCCAGCGCCGCTTCCAGGCGCTCCGCGGCATCATCCGGCTCATCGCTGTCCGCGGCCATGAATCGGGGACTCCATCGTTGCCGGAGAAGGCTTGCACTCAAGACGCGCCGCCGCTTGAAGGTCAAGCATGACGCTGCATCCTGCCGTGGTTGTGCATGGGCTGGAGAACGCCGAGGCGGCCCTGGCGGTTGGCCGCCCCGTCACGCTGCTCTCCGCGCCGGGTGCCGCACTGTATGCCGGATGCCTCTGGTGGCGCGAAATGATCGCCTGCGCCCGTGCGGCACATCCTGATGTTCCTGTGATCGACGTCCTCGATTGCGCCGACGCGCCGGGCCGCGCGCTCGCAGCCATCCGCGCCGGCCAGCAAACGCTCATTCTGGCGCCAACCATCCCGGCCTTCCCGGCGGTCGCCGCGATCGCCGCCGCGCGCGGCCTCGTGCTGCTCGCCGAGCGCCCACCGGCACTCGACCTGGCCGAGCCGGGTGCGTCGCGACGGCTGGCGGCTTGGCTCGCCTCCGCGTGACAGCACAGCGCCCCCGCGCTACCACATGAGGCAAGATCAACCCCGATTGCCACGCCACGGAGGGCGCTCATGCGGATCACCCAGAAGGTGAAGAAGATCCTGGATTGGTACGAGAGCGACAATCCGGGCACCAAGGGCAATCTGGCGCGCATCCTCATGGAGGGCCGGCTCGGCGGCACCGGCAAGGTGCTGATCCTGCCGGTCGACCAGGGCTTCGAGCATGGCCCGGCACGCAGCTTCGCGCCCAATCCGCCGGCCTACGACCCGCATTATCATTTCCAGCTGGCCATCGAGGCCGGGCTCAACGCCTATGCCGCTCCGCTCGGCATGATCGAGACCGGCGCCAACACCTTCGCCGGCGCGATCCCCACCATCCTCAAGCTGAACAGCAGCAACAGCCTTGCCGTCCAGAAGGACCAGGCCGTCACCGGCAGCGTGTCGGACGCGCTCAGGCTTGGCTGTGCGGCGATCGGCTTCACCATCTACCCGGGCAGCGACTACCAGTTCGAGCAGATGGAGGAGTTGCGGCAACTCGCCGAGGAGGCGAAATCCGCCGGTCTGGCCGTGGTGGTGTGGAGCTACCCACGAGGCCCGAACCTCGACAAGACCGCCGAAACGGCACTCGACATCTGCGCCTACGCGGCCCAGATGGCGGCCCTGCTCGGCGCCCACATCATCAAGGTGAAGCCCCCCACCGCGCATGTCAGCTTGGAGGCGGCGAAGAAGACCTACGAGCAGCAGCGCATCGACATGTCGAGCATGGCCAAGCGCGTCGAGCACGTCATGCAGGCGGCATTCGCCGGGCGGCGCATCGTGGTGTTCTCGGGCGGCGAGGCGAAGGACATCGACGGGCTCTACGAGGAAATCCGCGGCCTGCGCGACGGCGGCGCCAACGGCTCGATCATCGGCCGCAACACCTTCCAGCGGCCCAAGGAAGAGGCGCTGGCGATGCTCGGCAAGATCATCGACATCTACCAGGGCAAGGCCTGACCCTTTTCCCATGAGCGACGCGCAACCGCCGGCATGCCGGCTCTATCTCGTCACCCCACCGGCCTTCGATCCTGCTGCTTTCCGCGACCCCTTCGCCGCCGCGCTTGACGCGGGCGATGTCGCGGCGGTGCAACTGCGGCTGAAGGATGCCGATGACGTCGCATGGCATCGGGCGATCGACGCCTTGCGGCCGGTCGCGCAGTCGCGCGGCGTCGCCTTCCTGCTCAACGATCGCGCCGACCTCGTGCCCGGTAGTGGCTGCGACGGCGTGCATGTCGGACAGGAGGACATGCCGGCGCGGGAGGCACGGCGGCTGATCGGCAAGGAAGGAATGCTCGGTGTCACCTGCCACGAGAGCCGCGATCTCGCGATGCAGGCGGGCGACGACGGCGCCGATTATGTCGCGTTCGGCGCGTTTTTTCCGAGCGGCACCAAGCAGGTTTCCCGCTTGGCCGATCCCGAGATCCTGGCCTGGTGGTCCGACCTGATGGAGCTGCCCTGCTGCGCCATCGGCGGCATCACGGCGGCGAACTGCGCACCGCTGGTGCAGGCGGGAGCCGATTTCCTTGCGGTGGTCGGGGCGGTGTGGTCGCACCCCGACGGACCGGCGGCGGGCGTGCGCGCGATGAACGAGGCGATCCTCGCCGCGCAGACGGACTGAAATCTTCTCCCTCTCCCTCCGGGAGAGGGCCGGGGTGAGGGCTTCCCGCGCGCCGCCGCCGGATGCCTCCAAGCACGAACCCCTCACCCTAACCCTCTCCCGCAAGGGGAGAGGGAACCGCGCCCCGCTTGCCGTGACCCAACGTCCCGGCGCAAGCTTCCCGCGCTCAGGAGAGGGAGGGAGGTCCATGTCACCGGATGGCGCCGTCACCACGCAGAAGCCCGCCTTGCTCGCGCAATTGCCGCTGCGCCTGCACCACCACGCCTACGTGGTGCGCGATCAGGAGGCCAACCGGCATTTCTTCGAGGACATTCTCGGCATCCCGCTGGTCGCGACCTGGTGCGAGCGGACGCGCGTGCAGGAGCGGGACGTGGCGATGTGCCACACCTTCTTCGGGCTCGAGGACGGCGGCGCGCTGGCGTTCTTCGCCTTCGCCGACCAGGAGGTCTATCAACTCTGCATCGCCGAGAAGCCGCCGGCCGTGGGCAATTTCGATCACGTCGCCTTCAAGGTCGAACCCGGCACCTATGGCGAGATCATCGATCGCCTCGCCGCCGCCGGCCTCGCGTACCGGGAAAACGACCACGGCTACTGCAAATCGGTCTACGCCACCTCGCCCGACGGGCTGATCGTCGAGTTCACCGTCGATCCGCCCGGCGTCGAGCAGATCGACGCGATGCGCCGCGCCGACGCGCATAGCGAACTTGCCCGCTGGGTCGGCGGCGACCACCACACCAACAACACCATCCGCCCGCACTGATGCGAGCGGCGGTGTTCCGGGGGGCCGGCGAACCCCTGGCGATCGAGGACCGGCAGCGGCCGGTGGCCGAACCGGGCGACCTCGTGCTGAAGGTCGCCTATGTCGGCATCTGCGGCTCGGACCTGCACGCCACCGAGCCCGGTCCGTTGCCACTGCCGGCCGGGGTCGTGCTCGGCCACGAGTTCGCCGGCGAGGTGGCGGAATCCGCCTCGCCCGGCTGGCGCGTCGGAGACCGGGTGATCGGCGTGCCGCTGCGCGAGTGCGACGAGTGCCGCCCGCTCGGCGAGTGCCGCGACAAGCTCGGCATCCTGTGCGGCCGCAACCGCATCATCGGGCTGTCCACCGCCGCGCCCGGAGCCTACGCCGAGTACGTCCAGCTCGGCGCGAAACAGGCGTTGCGCGTGCCGGAAGGCGTCGGGCTCAAGGAGGCCGCGCTGACCGAACCGCTCGCCGTCGGCGCGCACGCGGTGCGGATCGCGGGCTCGCTCTATGGCGCGCGCGTACTGGTAGTCGGCGCGGGGCCGATCGGTCTGGCCGTCACCGCCTTTGCCCGCTTCGGCGGCGCACGGGCCGTCGCCGTGAGCGAGATCGACCCGACGCGACGCGAGCGCGCGGTGCATGTCGGCGCCACTGCGCTGCTCGATCCCTCGGCGGAAGAAATCGGCCCGGGCTTCGCGCGCGCGGCGGGTGGCGCGCCCGACGTGATCTTCGAGTGCGTTGGTGCCCCAGGGCTGCTGCGCGACTGCATGGCGCTGGCGCCAATCCACGGGCAGGTCGTGGTGGTCGGCGTCAATCGTGGCGACGATACGATCTTGCCGCGCGTCGGCATCCGCAAGGAACTGACCCTCCGCTTCGCGCTCGGATATACGCGCGAGGATTTCGCGCTTGTGCTCGACCTGCTGGCGTCGGACCGGATCGACGCCAGCATCTTCATCTCGACCGTGATCGGCCTCGGCCAGCTCCCCGAGATGTTCGAGCGCTTGCGCCGGCCGAACCCGCACGCGAAGGTTCTGATCGACCCCTCACGCTAGGAAACAGGCCAATGCGCGCGATCTGGTACGACCGGCAGGGGCCGGCCCGCGAGGTGCTCGTCGCCGGCGAGCTGCCGACCCCCGCGCCCGAGCGCGGCGAGGCGCTGGTGCGGCTGATGGCATCGGGCGTGAACCCCTCGGACACCTACATGCGCGGCGGCACCTCGGGGCCGATGACATATCCGCGTGTCGTGACGCAGAGCGACGGCGCGGGCGTGGTGGAGGCGGTCGGCTCGGGCGTGCCCACCTCCTGGGTCGGCCGGCGCGTCTGGCTCTACAACGGCCAGCGCGACGGCCGCTGGATGGGCACCGCCGCTGAGTTCATCGCACTTGATGCCGACCTGCTGACACCCTTGCCCGATCACGTCTCGTTCGCCGAAGGTGCGACACTTGGCATTCCCTGCATGACAGCACATCGCTGCGTGTTCCTCGGCGGCCCCGTACAAGGGCGCACGTTGCTGGTCACCGGCGGGGCGGGTGCGGTCGGGCACTATGCGGTGCAGCTCGCCACCTGGGGCGGCGCGCGAGTGATCGCGACCGTGAGTTCCGAGGGGAAGGCCGAACGCGCGCGGGCGGGAGGCGCCGACGCGGTGATCGACTATCGCCGAGAGGACGTGGCCGCGCGGGTCGCCGAGCTGACCGGCGGGGCGGGCGTCGATCACGTCGTCGAGGTGGATTTCGGCGGCAATCTCGCGGCGACGCTCACCAGCGTGCGCGCCAACGGCAGCATCGCGGTATATGCGACCTCGGGCAACCGCACGCCGGTCGTGCCGGTGCGCGAGTTGATGGGCAAGAACATCGCGGTGCACGCGATGTCCCTGCCCGGCTCGCCGCACGAGGCCCGCCGCCGCGCGCAATCCGACATCGCCGCGTGGCTGCGCGGCGGGCCGCGCATCCTGTCGGTCGCGGCCGAATTCCCGCTCGCGGAAACCGCCGCCGCCCACGAGACGGTGGAAGCAGGCGGCAAGGTCGGCACCGTGGTCGTACGGCCTAACGATTGAACTGCTCGTCCTTCGGCACGTCTTCGTCTGGCCCCGCATAGAGGGCGGCGCATTCGCCGGCGAGCAGGCCGCCTGATACCGTGAGATCATCGCGGAACGCATCGCGGACAAAATCCATCGTGTCGAGATGGCGGTCCTCGAAATACATCGGATGCACTTGGTCGCGCTCCGCCCCGTACACGATGCGGCCGATCTTGGCCCAGATCGAGGCCATCGTGCACATGCCGCAAGGCTGCAAGGTCGAGTAGAGCGTGGCACCGCGGAATTCGGACTGTCCGAGCCGCTCGCCGGCGCGCCGCATCGCGACGATCTCGGCGTGAGAGGTCGGGTCGTGGCGGATGTCGACCTCGTTATGGCCCTCGCCGACGATCTCGCCATCGAGCACGATGACGCAGCCGATCGGATTGGCCCCCGGCCGGCGATCGCCCGCTCGCGCCAGCGCCATTGCTCGGCGCATGAAGCTTGCATCTTCGGGCAGGTCGGACGGCATGGCGGTTCCCCTTCGCGGCAAGATCGCTGACCGTGGCGCGATGGTTCCCGCGCCGGCCGCCGGGGAGACGTTGACCCGACGCCGCTCGTCCGGCAGTTTCCCGCCGCCGCATGATCTCGCATCCTGCGGCGTGGGCAGCGACAGGATTGCGGAACTGGCTGGTCTCACTCTCCCCGACTTCATGCGGACGCGACGGGCGCCCGAGCCCGGAATAGCCGCCGGGGCTGCCTTCTTCCTGGCGTTCGTGCTGATCTGGTGGGCCTATGGAACCATCGCCGATGCCGGCAAGGCGCTCGATGGCGACGTCATCGAGGCCTATGTGTGGGGCCGCGAGTTCCGGCTGGGCTACAACCAGCATCCGCCCCTCTGGGCATGGATCTGCGGCGCCTGGTTCGAGCTGTTCCCCGCGCGAAGCTGGGCCTTCCACCTGCTGGCCGTGGTCAACTCCGCGGTGGGACTGCTCGGCTGCTGGCGGCTGATCGGGCTGTTCGCGACCGACTGGACGCGGCTCGCGTCGTTCGCCCTGCTGCTGCTGACGCCGTTCTATACGTTCCTCTGCTACAAGTACAACGCCAACTCGATCTTCCTGTCGATCTGGCCGTGGACCCTGTATTTCTTCGTCGCCAGCCTCACCACGCGACGGCGGGCGGACGCGATAGGGTTCGGCGTGCTGCTCGCGGCGGCGATGCTGTCGAAATACTACGCGATCACGCTCGCCCTCGCCTGCCTGGCCGCCTCCCTGGTACATCCCGCGCGACGCGCCTACTACCGCTCCGCGTCCCCTTACATATCCGTCGGCATTTGCGTGCTTCTGGTGCTGCCGCATGTGTTCTGGTTGCTCACCTCGGATGCGCCGCCCGTCGCGTATATCCTGGCACGCACCGGGGGCGGGATGCTGCACGCCATCGATTATGGGCTCGACCTGCTGGGTGCGATCGCGCTGTTCCATGTCGCGGTGATCCTGGTCGTCCTGGCCGCCGCCTATCCCTCGATCCGCTTCGCCCGCGAGCCGCTCGGCCGCGAGCGCCTGCTGCTGGTTCTGGTCCTCGTCCCGATCGTGCTGACCATCCTGTTCGGCCTAGTGTTCGAGCTGGAAGTCTCGTCCAACATGATGATCGGCACGTTTCCCCTGGTGCCGCTCTTGCTGATCCGGGCGATCCCGTCGGCTGAGCCGTGGCGGATCGCCCGCGTTTCGACCTTGGCCGCCGCCGGCAGCGCCGTC
>DATIMU010000187.1:0-6397 GCA_035475015.1 Acetobacteraceae bacterium | reverse complement strand
GCTGATGCCGTCGCCCAATCTCATTGCGTCCTCGCTGGCGCGGCGCACGACCAACACGGCGATCTGCGTCATGGGCAACTCGATCGCGCTGTACAATCCGCCGACGCGGGTTGCCGAAGAATTCGCGATGATCGACTGCATTTCGGGCGGGCGGCTGATCGCCGGCTTTCCGGTCGGCTCGCCGATGGATACCTGCTTCGCCTTCGGCCAGAACCCCTCGATGCTGCGCGAGCGCTATCACGAGGCGCATGACCTTATCGTCAAGGCGTGGACGGAGAAGGACACTTTTGCTTTCAACGGCCGCTACAATCAGCAACGCTACGTGAACATCTGGCCGCGCCCGATTCAGCGGCCACATCCGCCGATCTGGGTGCCGGGCGGCGGCTCGGTCGAGACGTGGCAGTGGTGCGCGGAGATGGACTACGTCTACTGCTATCTGTCGTACTACGGCTTCAAGGCCGGGCGCGCGACCATGCAGGGCTTCTGGGACGAGATGGCGCGCATCGGAAAAGATAGAAACCCGTACCGCGCGGGGTTCCTGCAATTCGTCGGCGTCGGCGAGAGCCGGCAGCACGCCTTCGATCTGTATTCGGAGGCGGCGGAGTATTTCTACGGCCGCTGCCTGCATGTCGATCCGCGCTTCGCGAGCCCGCCCGGCTACACGACCGAGGCGACGCAGCGCGCCGGCATTCAGGGCATGGTGCAGCGGGCAGCGGCCAACTCGGCGTCCGCGACGCCGAGCGCGTCGCGCATCGGCAACACGCCGCGCCCCACCGAGATGAAGCAGATCGTCGATGACGGCTACGTCATCGTCGGTTCGGCGGATGAGGTGGTGGAGCAACTGCGCGAGGTCGCGACCGACCTCAATGTGGGCCATCTCATGCTGCTGCTGCAGTTCGGCAACATGGGCAAGGACCTCGCCAAGTACAACACCAAGCTGTTCGCCGAGAAGGTGATGCCGAAGCTGCACCCGCTGTTCAACGAGTGGGAGAACCGCTGGTGGCCGCAGCCGATGGAGAACGCGCAGCGCGCCGAGGTGCCGGCGTATTTGCCGAAGGTCGCGGCGGAGTAACGACGCGCCTTGTCCACGCCAGTATAACCCGAGAGCTTGGAGTAGCCTGTGAGCGAACCTGAGACGTTGACCGTAGACGTCAACGGCTTTTCCACCCGTGTCTGGCGCAAGGGCAGCGGCCCCAAGCTCGGCTTCCTCGCCGGGTTCGGCGGCCTGCCGCGCTGGGTGCCGTTTCTCGACAAGCTGGCTGAGAAGCGCACGGTCATCGTGCCGTCGCTGCCCGGTTTTCCGGGGGGCGAGCGGGGACATTCCGTGCTGGACAATCAGCTCGACTGGGTGCTCGCGGTGCGCGAGCTGCTGATCAAGGCGGAGCTGGTCGGCGCCGATCTTGCGGCGAGCTCGGTGGGCGGCGCGCTGGCGGCCGAGATGGCGGCGATCTGGCCGGATTCGGTGAAGAAGCTCGCGCTGATCGCGCCGTTCGGGCTGTTCGACGAGACCGATCCGGCGACCGACCCTTGGGCGCAGCGCGCCGACAACGTGGCCGGGCTGATGTGCGCCGATCCCGAGATCTGGAAGGCGATCAAGGCGGTCCCCGAGGGCGCGAATTCGGTGGAGTGGCCGATCGAGCAGACGCGGGCCAACGAGGCGGCGGCGCGCTATCTCTGGCCGCTCGGCAACACCAAGCTGGAAAAGCGGCTGCCGATGATCAAGGCGCCGACCCTGCTGATCTGGGGCGAGCAGGACCGGATCATGCCGCGCAGCTACGCCGATCGCTTCGCCAAGGGCATCAGCGGCCCGGCCAGGGTGAGGACGATCCCCGGCGCGGGACACCTCGCCGAGCTCGATCGCCCGGCCGAGGTGGCGGCGGCGATCCTGGAATGGACGGCGTAGGGAGACCCGGCATGGCAATGGACCCCGGCGCGCAGCGCGTCCTCGACCTGCTTCGGGAAGCGGGACGCCCGCCGATCGAGCAATCGACGCCCGCCGAGGCGCGCGAGGCGATGGCCAAGAGCCGCGCCGTCCTGCAACCCGATCCGCCGGAGGTCGCGGAAATCCGCGAGCTGGAGGCGCCCGGGCCGGCCGGCACCATTCCGCTGCGCTACTATCGCGGCGTCGGCGCGCCGGCGAGCGGCGCCCCCGTGTTGGTCTATTTCCACGGCGGCGGCTGGGTGATCGGCGATCTCGAAAGCCATGACGGCGCCTGCCGCCGGATCGCCAATGGCGCGCGCTGCGTCGTCGTCTCCGTCCATTACCGGCTCGCGCCGGAGCACCGCTTCCCCGCCGCCGTTGACGATTGCGTCGCGGCGACGCGGTGGGTGTTCGAGCAGGCAGGCTCCCTCGGCATCGACGCGGCGCGGGTGGCGGTGGGCGGCGACAGCGCGGGCGGCAATCTCGCCGCCGTGGTGGCGCTGATGTCGCGCGATGGTGTCGTGCCCAAGCTGAGTTTTCAGGCGCTGATCTATCCGGCGACCGACATGGGAGGCCGCTATTCGTCGTACGAGCGCACGCCCTCGGGCCTGCTGCTCAATGCGCCGGGGATGCACTGGTTCATCGACCTCTACCTCAACGACCGCAAGAAGGAGGCGACGGACTGGCGCGCCTCGCCGCTGCGTGCCGCCAGCCTCGCGGGCACGCCGCCGGCGCTGGTCATCACCTGCTATCACGACCCGCTGTGCGACGAGGGCGAGGCCTATGCGCAGCGGCTGGAGCGGGAGGGCGTGCACGTCACGCGGATGCGCTTCGCCGACCAGATCCACGGGTTTCTGACGATGGGCCGCTTCGTGCCGGCGGCCGATACGGCGCTGGAGATTGTCTCGGTGGCGCTCCGGAACGCCTGGGCGAACTGATCAACAGGCGTGCATGGCGGATGGCGGGCTGGCGCCCGCCATTTGCAGCGCGAGTTCCGCCATCCGTTGTCCGATTTCCTCGATGCTGAGCCGCCCGCCTGGCCGGTGCCAGGTGTAGGCCCAGCTGATCATGCCGCCCATCGCCAGTGCCGTCAGTTTGGCGTCGTGCAGGCGGAACTCGCCGGCGGCGACCCCTTCCTCGAGCAATCGGGCCAACGTGCGATCGAATCGGAGGCGCAGCGCGTTGATCTCCGCCAGCGCGGCACGCTCCAGGCTCTTCTCCTCGCGGAAGAACACCGCGATGTTGGGCTGGCGCACCAGGACGACGCGGGTGAAATCCACGATCAGCTTGTGCAGGCGCTCGGTGGCCGAGCCGCCGCTCTCGACCGCCGTGATGGCGGCATCGAGCGACATCTGGATGGTGGGCAGGCAGATCGCCGCGAGCAGGTCGGTCTTGCTCTTGAAGTGCGTGTAGATGAACGGCTTGGTGACGCCGAGCTCGTGCGCGATGTCGTCGAGCGTGGTACCGGTGAAGCCGCGCTCGTAGAACAGCGTGACCGCCTCCTGAAGGATGCGCTCGCGCTTGTAGGCCAGGATCTCGTCGCGCATTCCTTGCGTCGTCGCGTTCGTGGTGGGCGGTGCGTTCGTCATGGCCTGCTCGGAGCCCTTTCCTCAGCTTGCCCGTGGGATACACTACCGGCGGGTAGCACCCGAGATCAATGAGGGAGGAAAATATGCCGGGCATTCTCGATGGCAAGACGGCGTTGGTGACCGGCGGCGGCGGCGGGATCGGGCGGGCGACGGCGCTGGCGATGGCGCGCGAGGGGGCGCGGGTCGCGGTGGCGGACGCCGTGGAATCGATCGCGCAGGAAACCATCGGCGCGATCAACGCGGCCGGCGGTCAGGCGATGTTCGTGCAGGCCGACGTGACGCGCGGGGCGGAGGTCGCGGCGATGGTGAGCAAGGTCGTTTCCGCTTATGGGCGGCTCGACTGCGCGTTCAACAACGCTGGCGTCTCCGGCGCCTATGTCGGTGCTTCCGGGCAAAAGACTCACGAGTGGTCCGAGGAGTCGTTCGACAAGCTGATCGCGATCAATCTCACCGGCGTCTGGCTGTGCATGAAGCATGAGCTGGTGCAAATGCAAAAGCAGGGCGGCGGCGCGATCGTCAACACCGGCTCGATCGCCGGGCTGATCGGCCTGCCCACGTCCTCCGCCTATGTCGCGAGCAAGCATGGCGTGATCGGGCTCACCAAGACCGCCGCGCTGGAATACGCCGACGACAAGATCCGCGTGAACGCGGTGTGTCCGGGCTACATCGAGACCAAGATGACCGAGGACACCATGCGCCGGCGTGGCGAGCAGCTCATGACGCAGGTGCCGTTTCACCGCATGGGGCGGCCCGAGGAGATCGCCGAGATGGTGGTTTGGCTGTGCTCCGAGCGGGCGTCGTTCGTGACGGGGGCGGCTTACAACGTGGATGGCGGGTATATGGCGACCTGAGCGTCCCCCTCATCCAACCCTCTCCCGCAAGGGGAGAGGGCTAGATCTTCTCCCTCTCCCCTTGCGGGAGAGGGTTGGGGTGAGGGGTCGCTTCAAGCCGCGAGCTTGGCGTAGTCCAGCGTCGCCATCACCTGCACGCGGCGCATGTAGCGCGGCTCGTCGTCGCGATAGTCCGCCACCGCGTTGTGCGTCGTGCCGATATTGTCCCACATCAGCACGTCGCCGCGCGTCCAGTGATGCGCGTGGAGGAATTTCTCCTGGGACTGGTGGCGGAACAGGAAGTCCAGCAGTTCGGCGCTCTCGCGCTCCTCCATGCCGTCGATGCGCATGGCGTAGCCGGGATTGCAGTAGAGCACGCGCCGCCCGGTGATCGGATGCGTGCGAAAGATCGGCTGCTTGACGGGCGGCTTCTTGGCGTGCTGCTCGGCGGTGAGCGGCGGGCGGGTGTTGCCGGGGCGGGCGCGCATCATGTCCCAGAACTTGGCGAAGTCGTGCGTCGCGGTGCGGCCGTCCAGCCGCGTCTTGAGATCGCCGGGGAGGTCGTCGTAGGCCGCGTGCATGTTGAGGAACTGCGTGTCGCCGAGCGGCTTGCCGTCCCGCCGCGGCACCTCCTGGGCGTGCAGGATGTTGGCCAGCGCGATGTCGTGGCTGTAGGACATATCGGTGTGCCAGCCCTGGCCCGCATCGCCCGCGCCGATCGGGCGGCCCTCGTGCTTGACGTTGGACAGGATCATCATTTCCGGATGGCCGGGCTCGTGAAAGCGGTTGGCGACGTTGATCTCGAGCTCGCCGAACCGCCGGCCGAACGCGGCGAACGCATCGACGCCGAGCGTCTGGTTGGGGAAGCACAACACGCCGTGCGCGCCGAGGGCGCGGAGGATCGAGCGGAAATCGTGCTCGGAGAGTGGCTGGCCGAGGTCGATCCCCTCCAGCCGCGCGCCGAGTGTCCCGCCGGTGGGCCTGATCTCCATTTCTGCTTCTCCTGTGCTCGGTACCCGGTATCTGAGGCCGAAACCCGCGCAAGCGGAAGCGGCTTTGTGCTCGCGGCGGAAGGGGTGGCATGAGCGACACGCTGGGCTGGGACGACATCGCGCTCCGGCTGGCCCTCGCGCTGGTGGCCGGGGCGGTGTTCGGCCTCAACCGCAGCGGACACGGCCACGAGGCCGGGCTGCGCACCACGCTGCTGGTCTGCGTCGCCGCCGCGGTGGCGATGCTGGAGGCCAACCTGATCCTGGTCGCCACCCAGGGAAGCTGGAATTCGGTGTTCCGGCTGGACGTCATGCGCCTGCCGCTCGGCATCCTGTCGGGCATCGGCTTCATCGGCGCGGGAGCGATCGTCCGGCGTGGGGATGTGGTCCGCGGATTGACCACCGCCGCGACCCTCTGGATCGTCACGGTCATCGGGCTGTGCTTCGGCGGCGGCCAGATCGGCCTCGGCCTGGCCGCGTCGGCGATCGGCTATGGCGCGCTTTCGGTGCTCGGCTGGGTGGAGGGGTTCATCCCCCAGGAGCGTCGCGGAACCCTGACGGTGGCGGCCACGGCCGATGGCCCGTCCGAGGGCGCGGTGCGGGCCATGCTGGCCGCGGCGGGATTGCGGATCGAGTCGTTCGAGCTGACCCATTGGCGCGACCCCGAGCCGCGACACCAGATGGAGTACGAGGTGAAGTACCGGGCGGAGGTCGGGACCGATGCGGCAATGCGCCTGGTCGACGAACTCCTCGGGCGGCCCGGCATCGCCTCGGTGCATTGGCGCTGCGTCGAGGTGTAGCCGCCGGTCCCGCCGCGCAACCGTGTCCCGTCTGGCGGGTTTCCGCTGCAGGAGGACGGATCATGGACGCAAACGACAAGGCCGATACCGAGCCCGGCCCGACCGCCGGCCGGATTCAGGGTGTCGAGGACGAGAACATCCGGGAGGCGAACCGCGCCATGCCCGGCCAGCGCGCGGACTTAGCGAAGGGCACGCTGCCCGGGCATTCGTCACTGCCGCAATCGGACGAGAACCGCGACCAGCCGATCGGGCCGGACGGCAAGCCGAC
>DATIMU010000186.1:0-2911 GCA_035475015.1 Acetobacteraceae bacterium | reverse complement strand
TTGCCATCGTCAGCGGCGGCACCGACAGCCATCTCATGCTGGTCGATCTCCGCCCCAAGCGCGTCACCGGCAAGGCGACCGAGGCGAGCCTGGAGCGCGCGCACATCACGGCCAACAAGAACGCCATCCCGTCGGACCCGGAGAAGCCCACCGTCACCTCCGGCGTCCGCCTCGGCAGTCCCGCTGCCACCACGCGGGGCTTCGGCGCGGCCGAGTTCCGCGAGGTCGGGCTGATGATCGACGAGGTGCTGGAGGGGCTGGCGCGCTCCAACGATGGGGCCAATCAGGCCGCCGAGCAGGCGGTCGGCGCGCGGGTCAAGGCGCTGTGCGCGCGGTTCCCGATCTACACGCGCTGAACGGCAGCCAGGGGGATGCGCTGCCCGTTCTGCGGCCATGACGACACGCAGGTGAAGGACAGCCGTCCGACCGAGGACAGTTCCGCGATCCGCCGCCGCCGTTTCTGCGGCACCTGCGGCCAGCGCTTCACCACCATCGAGCGGGTCCAGCTGCGCGAGCTGACCGTGGTGAAGTCCGACCAGCGCCGGGTACCGTTCGACCGCGACAAGCTCGCCCGTTCGATCCGCGTCGCGCTGCGCAAGCGGCCGATCCAGGAGGAGCGGATCGAGCGCATCGTGAACGGCATCGTCCGCCAGCTCGAGGCCAGCGGCGAGAGCGACATCGCCAGCAAGCAGATCGGCGAGCTGGTGATGGACACGCTGAAGGAGCTCGACCCGGTCGCCTATGTCCGCTTCGCCAGTGTCTATCGCAATTTCCGTGAAGCCAAGGACTTCGAGGAGTTTCTTGGTGCCTTGGGCGAGACGACGTGATGTGCCCCTCACCCAACCCTCTCCCAAAGGGAGAGGGCTTTTCTTCTCCCTCTCCCGCTGGGAGAGGGCTGGGGTGAGGGTGAGCGAGCCGGTGGAAGCCGATACCGAACACATGCGCGCCGCCGTCGCGCTGGCGCGGCGCGGGATCGGCAGCACCGCGCCCAACCCCTCGGTCGGCTGCGTCGTGGTGAAGGACGGCAGAGTGGTCGGCCGCGCGGTAACGGCGCCGGGCGGCCGGCCGCACGCCGAGCCGGCGGCGCTGGCGATGGCGGGAGACGCGGCGCGCGGGGCGACGGTCTACGTCACGCTGGAGCCCTGCTGCCACTGGGGCCGCACGCCGCCCTGCACCGACGCGCTGATCGCCGCCGAGGTCGCCCGCGTGGTGATCGCCGCCCGCGATCCGGACCCGCGCGTGGATGGCGAGGGCATTTCGCGGCTGCGCGCGGCGGGGATCGCGGTGACGGAGGGGCTGCTGGCGGGGGAGGCGGCGGAGACCATCGCCGGCTTTTCCACGAGGGTCCGGCTCGGCCGGCCGCTGGTGACACTGAAGCTCGCCTCCACCTTGGACGGGCGGATCGCGACCCACGCCGGCGAGAGCCAGTGGATCACCGGCGAAGATGCGCGCAAGGCGGCGCACGGGCTGCGCGGGCGCAACGACGCCGTGATGGTCGGTGTCGGCACGGTGCTCGCCGACGACCCGGATCTCACCTGCCGCATCCCGGGCTTCCGCCCCGCGCCGAACGTGCGCGTGATCGCCGACAGCCATCTGCGCACGTCGCTCACCTCGCGGCTGGTTTCCACCGCCGCGCGGGCGCCGGTCTGGTTCCTGCATCGCGAGGGTGCCGCCCCCGAGCGGCGGCGCGCGTTGAGCGAGGCCGGCGCGCGGCTGATCGAGGTCCGCGGCTCGGCCGCTGGGGTCGATCTGGCGGCCGGCTTGACCGCGCTGGCCGGGGCCGGGATCAATCGCCTGATGGTCGAGGGCGGCGGACAGCTTGCGGCGGCGCTGCTGCGGGCCGATCTGGTGGACCGGATCGCCTGGTTCCACGCACCGGCCGTGATGGGCGCGGATGGCTGGCCCGCCGCCCAAGCTTTCGGCGTGGAAACGCTGGCGGCGATGCCGCGCTTCCTGCGCCAATCGGCCGTGCCGGTCGGCGCCGACATTCTTACCCATCTGCGCAGGGCAGCCTGAATGTTCACCGGCATCATCACCGCACTCGGCACCATCCGCGAGATTTCTCCCCTCGGCGCCGGCCACGACATGCGCCTCGTCATCGAGGCTCCCTGGCCGGATACAGCCTCGATCGCCATCGGCGCGTCGATCGCCTGCTCGGGCTGCTGCCTGACCGCTGTGGCGGTGGGCGAGGACTGCTTCGCGGTGGACGCTTCGGCCGAAAGCCTTTCCAAAACAACGCTCGGGCGCTGGAAGGTGGGATCGCGGGTGAACCTCGAACGGTCGCTCCGCCTGGGTGACGAGCTGGGCGGCCATCTCGTCTCCGGTCATGTCGACGGTCTCGGAGAGGCGATTTCGGCGGTCCCGGAGAACGGCTCGACGCGCTGGCGCTTCCGCGTGCCCGACGAGCTCGCCCGGTTCATCGCCGCCAAGGGTAGCGTGGCGATCGACGGCGCCTCGCTCACGGTGAACGACGTGCAAGGCAGCACATTCGGGGTCAACATCATTCCCCACACGGCATCCGTCACTACATTCGGGACATTGGCACCGGGCGACGCGGTGAATATCGAGATCGACACGCTGGCCCGCTATGTCGGCCGTTTGGCGGAGTTCGCATGAAGACCAACCTGGTGACCGCCGGCCTCTCGGACTACCTCGCGAGCGCCGCCGAGCTGATCGAGGAGGCGCGCAACGGGCGCATGTTCATCCTGGTCGACGACGAGGACCGGGAGAACGAGGGCGACCTGATCGTGCCGGCGCAGTTCGCCACGCCCGACGCGATCAACTTCATGGCCCGCCACGCACGCGGCCTGGTCTGCCTCGCGATGACCCGCCAGCGCGTCGAGCAGCTCGGCCTGTCGCTGATGAGCCAGTCGAACGGCACCCGCCACCAGACTGCTTTCACGGTATCCAT
>DATIMU010000185.1:0-5863 GCA_035475015.1 Acetobacteraceae bacterium | reverse complement strand
GGCGCTGTTCACCCTCGGCGACAAGCCGGAGGCGCGCTACCGGGCGGCGTCGGAAGCGCTGACGGCACTCGGTTATGGCACGACGATCGACTATTTGCGCGCGATGAGCGAGCTGGTGCTGAAGGAGACCGGCCTGCTGCCGCACGCCAACCCCGGCGTGATGACGCGCGAGGAAATCGCCGCGCTGCGCGAGGTGAACGCGAGCCAGGGGATCATGCTGGAGAGCGCGAGTGCGCGCCTGTGCGAGCCGGGCGGCGTGCATTACGGTTCGCCCGACAAGCTGCCGGCGGTGCGCCTTGAGACGATGCGGCTCGCGGGCGAGCTCGCGGTGCCTTTCACCACTGGGATTCTCATCGGCATCGGCGAGACTCGAGAGGAACGGCTGGACTCGTTGCTCGCGATCCGCGACCTGCACGCACGCTACGGTCACATTCAGGAAGTGATCGTGCAGAACTTCCGCGCCAAGCCGAAGACCAAGCGGGAGAACGCGCCGGAGCCCGATCTGGATGATCTGCTCTGGACGGTCGCCGCCGCGCGGCTGCTGCTGGGTCCGGCGATGAACATCCAGGCGCCACCCAATCTCACGCCGGAAAATTACGAGCGCATCGTCGATGCGGGAATCAATGATTGGGGCGGCGTGTCGCCGGTGACGCCCGATCACGTCAACCCCGAGGCGCCGTGGCCGGAGATTGACGAACTGGCGCGCCGCACCGCCGCCGTCGGCAAGGTGCTGGTGCAGCGGCTGCCGGTCTATCCCGAATACGCCCGGGATGCTGAGCGGTGGCTGGCGCCGAAGATCGCGACGCACGTGCGCCGCGCAATGGACGCGGACGGTCTGGCGCGCGACGACAACTGGGCGCCCGGCCTCACAGTGCCGCCGCGCGCTCAGAAATCGCGTCTTGCCGCGGTTGATCCCGCCGTCGAGCGGATCGTTGCCAAGGCAACCAACGGCGACCGGCTCGACGAGCCGGAAATCATGCGCCTGTTCGCCGCACGCGACGTGGATTTCGACCATGTGACCGCCGCCGCCGACGCGCTGCGCAAGCAGGTCAGCGGCGACGTGGTGCGCTACGTGGTCAACCGCAACATCAACTACACCAACATCTGCTACTACAAGTGCAAGTTCTGCGCCTTCTCCAAGGGCAAGACGCACGAGGCGCTGCGCGGCACGCCGTACGATCTGGAGGTGGACGAGATCGTCCGCCGCTCCCGCGAGGCGTGGGATCGCGGTGCCACCGAGGTCTGCCTGCAAGGCGGCATCCATCCCGATTACACAGGTGCGACCTACATCGGCATCGCGCGAGCGATCAAGGCGGCGCTGCCGGGGATGCACGTACACGCCTTCTCGCCGCTCGAAGTGACACAGGGCGCCGCGACCTTGGGAAAGTCGATCCCGGACTTCCTCGCCGAACTGAAGCAAGCCGGGCTCGGCACCTTACCGGGGACGGCGGCGGAAATTCTCGACGACGAGGTGCGTCGGGTGATCGCGCCCGACAAGATCATGACCGAGCAGTGGCTCGGCGTGATACGCGCCGCGCACGCGCTCGGGCTGCGCACCACGTCGACGATTATGTTCGGCCATGTCGAGACCACGGCATCCTGGGCGCGCCACCTTCTCCGGCTGCGCGATCTGCAGCAGGAGACCGGCGGCATTACCGAGTTCGTCCCACTGCCCTTCGTGCACATGGAAGCGCCGATGTATCTGCGCGGCCTGTCGCGCCGCGGCCCGACGGTGCGCGAGGCGGTGCTGATGCACGCAATCTCGCGGCTCGCGCTGCATCCGCTCATCACCAACGTGCAGGTCTCCTGGGTGAAGATGGGGCCGGAGGGCTCGGCGCAGTGCCTCAACGCGGGGGCCAACGACATGGGCGGCACCTTGATGAACGAAAGCATCTCGCGCGCCGCCGGTACGCAGCACGGCCAGGAATTCCCGCCCGAGGCGATGGAGGCGCTGATCCGCTCGATCGGCCGCACGCCGCAGCAGCGCGACACGCTGTATCGCCCGGTGTCCGATGAACGGCGCGCGGTGTCGTTCGGCGCCCCCGAGCTCACGCCCGTCGTGCAGACACCGCCGCGCAAGCTGGCGCACGCCTGACCATTCAAGGAGCCCGCATCGCCATGAGCACGCCCTCGCTGCCGACCGCGAAACCGGAGGAAGTCGGCCTCTCCTCGTCCCGGCTCGGCAAGCTCTCCGAGGTGCTGCGGGCGCAGGTCGAGCGTGGCCACATCCCCGGCGCTGTCGCGATCGTGTCGCGCAACGGCAAGCTGGCCTATCATGAGAGCTTCGGCGTGCGTGACCCCAACGGCCGCGAGCCGATGCCGAAGGACGCGATCTTTCGCATCTACTCGATGAGCAAGGCGATCGTTTCCGTGGCAACGATGATGCTGTGGGAAGAAGGAAAGTTCCTGCTCAACGAGCCGGTGTCGAAATACATTCCTGCCTTTGCCGGACAGAAGGTTCTGGTGCAGCGCGACGGCACCACCGATCACGTCGCGGTGGAGCGCGAGGCGACGATCCAGGACCTGCTGCGCCACACCTCCGGTCTTACCTACGAGTTCCGTGGCACCGGGCCGGTGCACAAGGCCTACATGGACGCCAAGGTCTACCGTCGCAGTCAGACCAACGCCGACCAGGCGGAAATCCTGGGCAAGCTTCCGCTGCTGCATCAGCCCGGCACCCGCTGGGAGTACAGCCGTTCGACCGACGTGCTCGGGCGGCTCGTCGAGGTGATCTCCGGGCAGAGCCTCGGCGCGTTTCTCGACGAGCGCGTGCTCAGGCCGCTTGGCATGAGCGACAGCGGTTTTTCCGTGCCCGAGGCGCAGCAGGGCCGCATCGCCGAGGCGTTCGCCAAGGACCCGGAAGGCGGCACCGACGTGCAGCTCATCGAGGTGCGGCAGAAGCCGAGCTTCGAATCGGGCGGCGGCGGCATGGTTGCCACGACGCTCGACTACGCCCGCTTCCTGCAGATGATGCTGAGCGGCGGCGTGCTGGATGGCACGCGACTGCTCGCCCGTCCGACGGTCGGGCTGATGACGGCGGATCATCTCGGCTCGGTGGCGGGTTCTCCCGATTTGCTTCCCCCGGGCTACGGTTTCGGCCTCGGCTTCGCCGTGCGAACGCACGCGGGCATTGCGTCGATGCCGGGCGCCGTGGGCCAGTACTATTGGGGCGGTGCGGCGGGCACGACGTTCTGGGTCGATCCCGTCGAGCGGCTGTACGCGGTGCTGATGATCCAGGCGCCGGTGCAGCGCGAGTTCTACCGCGTGATGTTCCGCGACATGGTTTACTCCGCCATCGCGGATTGAGCCTTCTCCCTCTCCGTTCGTCATGGCCGGGCTTGACCCGGCCATCTGCCGCGACACAAAAATCGATGCAAACAGGGCGCCGTTGCGACTGCCGGGAGTGATCGCCGGATCAAGTCCGGCGATGACGATGAGACGGGAGATCAAAGCCCGAGATCTCAGTATCCGCTTTCAAGCACGACGCGCGCCAGACCCGATTCTTCGAGCCAAGCCAACGTACGCGTCGGCACCCGCGGTGTCATGCGCAGGAACATCGCGAGGTCGGCGGGGTGGTCGATGTCCATGCCGATGCCCGGCAGGTGTAGGACTGTGGGCTCGATGCCGTGCGCGCGGGCCGCATCGAGATGCGGGAAGAAGCTGTCGTTGCCGAAGCGCAGCGGCATCGCGTCGGGCGGCGTCAGCAGCACCGCGTTGGAGCCGCGCTCGTCATGCGCCGCGACGATGGTGAAGGATGGCGCCGGCCGGTGCTCCGCGATCACCGCCTCCACCTCGGCGGCGGTGATGCGCGGGAGGTCGCCGGGCACCTGTAGCATTCCGCCCCTGCCCTCGCGCCGCAGCAAGCGCGCGGCCGCCGTTACCGCGCCGGTGTGCCCGTCGCGCGCGCCGTCCGTCACCACGCGCGCGCCGAAGCGCTGCGCAAGCCGGGTCGCGGCGGGGTCGAGCGTCACGACCAGAATGCCGGCCAGCGAGCGCACCTGAGAGAGCGCGTCCAGCACGTCTTCCGCCATCGTCGCGGCGAGCACCCGGCGCTGCTCCTCGGTCAGCAGCGTGGCGAGCCGTTGCTTGGCGCCGCCCGCTTCCTTGATCGGCACGACGGCCCAGATGTCGCGCGCGCCGCTCACCGGCGCAACTCGTCGGCCGCGGCGAGGACGGTGCGCGCCAGCGCCTCGCGATCGTCGAGCGTCGTCATCAGCGTGTTCGCGAGGAACACGCGCGGTTCGATGTCCCGCAGCAAATCTGCGTCGGCGTGGTCGACGACATAGCCGTCGAGCAGATCGGCGTAACGCCTGGCCACGGTCGCGGCACTCACCGACAATCCGAGTTCGGCCATCATCTTCGCGGTCGGACCCTTCACCGCCCGGCCGCCGATGATCGGTGACACTGCGATCACCGGCGCGGCACACGACGCGAGCGCTTCGCGGACACCGCCCAGGGAAAAAATCGGCTCGACGCTGATGAACGGGTTGGACGGGCAAACGACGACAGCGCGCAAATCCGGCCGCCGCAATGCAGCGAGAAAATCGGGATGCGCCCGCGCGGCATCCGCCCCCGCGAACGCCAGTCGGCGCACCACCGGGCGGCATTGTTGGCGAACGAAATAATCCTGGAAGTCGATCCAGCCCGTCTCGGTCAGCACGCGCGTTCGCACCGGATCGTCCGACATCGGCAGGATGCGTGGCGCCACGCCGAGCTTGCGGCAGAGATCGGCGGTGACGGCGGACAGCGACTCGCCGGCGCGCAGGCGGCGCGTGCGTTCGACATGCGTGGCGAGGTCGCGATCGCCCAGGCGGAACCAGGTCTCGCCGCCGAGCTCCTCCAGCGCCGCCATGAACGACCAGGTCTCGTCGCGGCGTCCCCATCCCGTTTCGGGATTGGCGACGCCGGCCAGCGTGTACATCAGCGTATCGAGATCGGGCGAGACGCTGAGCCCGAGATGCTCGAAATCGTCGCCGGTGTTGGCGACGATCAGCAACTCGTCGCCCGGAAGAACGCGGCTCAGCCCGAGCGCCAGCTTCGCCCCGCCGATGCCGCCCGAGAGCCCGACGACGAGACTCACCGGAACAGATCCTCGGCGGGCGGGCGGATCAGCTCGCTCGCCGGCACGATGGGCGCGGTCCAGCGCAATCCGCGCATCAGGATGACCGGCTGGCCCTCGTCCGCCTGCCCCATCAGCAAGCCGGCCGCCGCGGCGATCTCGTCGCCGAAGCCGACCACGGTCACTTCGAGAATGCGGCCGAACAGATCGGGCTTGCCGCGCATGTCGACCAGCGCGGGAAGGCCGGCCGAGCCGATCGCGACGCCCACCGTTCCCCGGCGCCACGCTCGGCCGAAGCTGTCGCTGATGACCACCGCGAGGTCGATGCCAAACCGGGCGGAGAGCGCATCTCGAAGCTGCGCCGCGCTGGCGTCGGGGTCGCGCGGCAGGAGCAGGAGCTGATCGGGTCCGCCCGCCGGCGTGACGTTGGAATGGTCCACGCCGGCGTTCGCCATGACCATGCCGAGCCGGTGTTCCATAATCATCAGGTTGGGCCGGCTGCGCACGACGCGGGTCGATTCCGAGAGTACGACCTCGACGATGCGGGGGTCCTTGCCGACCTCGGCGGCGAGGCGGCGGGCTTCCCCGGACGGTGTGACGGTTGCGAGATCGACGAAGCGGTTTTCCGCCTTGGAGACGATCTTTTGCGCGACTACCAGCACGTCGCCGGATTGCGGGCGAGCTCCCGCGCTTTCCAGAGCGGCGCCGATCAGCGCGCCCAGGTCGTCACCCGGCTTGACGAACGGCAAGCCGGGGATGGCGAGGAGTTTGACTGAACGGGAGTTGGTCATTTGGGGCAGCACC
>DATIMU010000184.1:0-2006 GCA_035475015.1 Acetobacteraceae bacterium | reverse complement strand
CATCTCGGCAACGCGCGGGCGATGGTGGTGTTCGACGTGCTGGCGCGGCTGCTGCGGGCGCTGTATCCGCGCGTGACCTACGTGCGCAACATCACCGACATCGACGACAAGATCAACGCGCGGGCCGCCGAGAGCGGCGAGCCGATCGGCGTGATCACCGCGCGCACCACGGCGGATTTCCATGCCGACATGGCCGCCCTCGGCGTGCTGCCGCCGGACGTGGAGCCGCGCGCGACCGGGCATGTGCCGGAGATGATCGAGGTGATCGAGCGGCTGATCGCCCCGGGCCACGCCTACGCCGCCGAGGGTCACGTCTTGTTCGCGGTGGCGAGTTTTTCCCAATACGGCCGGCTGTCGGGGCGCAGCCCGGACGAGCTGCTGGCCGGGGCGCGGGTCGACGTCGCGCCCTACAAGCGCGATGCGGGCGATTTCGTGCTGTGGAAGCCCTCGACGCCGGATCAGCCGGGCTGGGACAGCCCGTGGGGGCGCGGCCGGCCGGGCTGGCACATCGAGTGCTCGGCGATGTCCTGGCGCTATCTCGGCGAGACCTTCGACATCCACGGCGGCGGGCGCGACCTGATCTTCCCGCACCACGAGAACGAGGCGGCGCAGAGCCTGTGCGCCTTTCCCGGCAGCCATTTCGCGCGGACCTGGCTGCACAACGGGATGCTGCTGGTGAACGGCGAGAAGATGTCGAAGAGCCTCGGCAATTTCTTCACCATTCGCGACGTGCTGGACCGCGCGCCGCCCGAGGCGGTGCGGCTGCTGCTGCTGCGCGCGCAGTACCGCACCGAGCTCGATTTTGCCGACACCGCGCTGATCGAATCCCGCAAGGAGCTCGACCGCTTCTATCGCGCGCTGGAGCGGCATCCCGAGGCGATCGCCGCGTCGGTGCCGGAGCCGGTGATGGCCGCTCTGTGCGACGACCTCAACACGCCGCTGGCGCTCTCTGCGCTGCACGCGCTGGCCGACGACGCACTCGCGGGCGACGCCGGGGCGGCGTCGGGATTGCGGGCGTCCGGCCTGCTGCTCGGGCTGCTCGGTAGCGAGCCGGCGGCGTGGTTTCGCGGGGGCGAGGACGGAGCCGAGATCGACGCCGCCATCGCGGCGCGTCTGGCGGCGCGCAAGGCGCGCGATTTCCCCCGGGCAGATGCCATCCGGGCGGAGCTGGCCGCGAAGGGCATCGTGCTGGAGGACGGGCCGGGGGGAAAAACCACCTGGCGGCGCGCCTCCTGAACCGGAGGAATTTTATGCGATTTGTTCCGCTCGTCGCCGTGGCACTCCTGCTGGCCGCGCCCGCCGTCGCGCAGACCATGCAGCACGGCGAGAGCAAGCCGACCGCTCCGGCCAACCAGTCCCCGGCGGACCGGGAATTGCGCGAGGCGATGGAGAAGATGCACGCGACGATGATGAGCGTGCCGTACACGGGCAATGCCGACGCCGATTTCGTCGCCGGCATGATCCCGCACCATCAGGGGGCGGTGGACATGGCGCGGGTCGAGCTGAAATACGGGAAAGATCCCGAGATGCGCCGGCTGGCCCACGCGATCGTCGCGGCGCAGGAGCAGGAGATCAAGCAGATGCGCCGCTGGCAGGCCAGGCGCGGGCAGAAGCACGCGGAGTGAGGGGCAGAATCGGCCATTCCTCGTCATCGCCGGGCTTGACCCGGCGATCGCGCGCGGCTGCCTCGGAGCTGCGGTTTCGCTACGGCCTTGCGGTTGCGAGAGATGGCCGGGTCAAGCCCGGCCATGACGGCAGAGAGAGGGACGGATGACCGGACGCGATGGCGGTGCCGACCTCGTGCCCGCCGGCAACAGCCCGGTGGTGATCCTGGTGCGGCCTCAGCTCGCGGAAAATATCGGCGCGGCGGCGCGGGCGATGGCCAATGGCGGGCTGTTCCACCTGCGGCTGGTGGCACCGCGCGACGGCTGGCCGCAGGAGAAGGCGTGGCGCATGTCCTCGGGCGCCGACCGGCTGCTCGACGCGGCCACGCTGCATCCGAGCGT
>DATIMU010000183.1:0-2366 GCA_035475015.1 Acetobacteraceae bacterium | reverse complement strand
TGCCCCGGATCGGGCACCGCCATGTAGGGCGCGACGCCGAGGAAATTGCCCGCGTCGTACACGAGGTTGCGCTTCTCCGGCAGCAGCTTGTCGAGCGCGACGGCGAGCGCGCGCGGGTCGACGGTGCGTGGCGTGTGCGCGGCCTGGAAATCGCTTGCGATGTCGAAGGAAGCGAGCATCCGGCGCGTTGCCTCGTCGTGGAACGGCTTGTCGCTCGCCCCCCGCGCGGGAACCGCCTCGAGCAATTGCTCGGCGACCAGCTTCGCGTCACCGACCACCGCGACATCGGCGGCGGTCCAGCGGCCGATATTGCCACGCACCGCGTCCACCTGGATCACCGGCACGCCCTGCGGCACCGACATTCCGAAGCTCATCGTCAGCAGGTTGAGCCCCGCGCCGAACACCAGCACGCAATCCGCCTGGTCGATCATCCGCCGCCCGGCCGAATGCGAGAACGAGCCGATGACGCCGAGATTGTACGGGCTGCCACGGAACAGATCCTTGCCCTTGAGCGAGGTGACGAGCAGCGCGCCGATCCGCTCGGCGAGCTGCTCCAGCGCCGCGCGCGCGCCGGCGCGATGCGCCCCGAGGCCGGCGATGATGAGCGGCCGGCGTGCCCGTTCCAGCACCGCCGCCGCCGTGGCGATGGATTGCGCCCGCGCGGCGGTCGGTGGGCGCGGCACGCGCAACCGCACCGGCGATTTGTCGTCGGCGCGCAGCGATACCTCCGCGAGCTGCACGTTGACCGGCAGCAGCAGCATCGCCGCCGTGCCGCGCTGCGCCACCGCGACCGCGTCCGCGAGCGCGCTGCGCGCCGCATCGGCACTGGTGGCGAGGAAGGTACGCAGCCCGGCGGCGGGCAGCACGGCGGCCGCGTTGAACGCCTTGTAGTCCGGGCCAAGCCCGTTCGGGCTGCCGCCCGGCGCCGCGGCGTCGCCCGAGATTATCAGCACCTGCGAGCCGGTGCGGCTGGCATAGACCGAGGCGTGCAGGCCGTTGGCGGCGGCGGGGCCGCGTCCGATCACGGCGACGCCGAGCCTGCCGGTCGCGGCGGCGTAGCCCTCGGCCATCGCGACCGCCTGGTTCTCGTGTCGCGCGCCGCAGAAGCGCACGCCGATCGCATCGAGCGAGGTGACGAAAACCGCGGTGTCGTCGCTCATCAGCCCGAACACCGTGTCGATGCCGAGAGCCTTGATGTCCTCCGCGAGAACCTGATGCACCGGGACGTTGCGCGCATCGGTCGCCGCGCTGGTCGCGTGCGTGATTGTCGTGTCCACGTTTCCCTCCGCTCTTCTTCTCGGCGTCCAGAGCCTATCCGACCGCCGCCAGTCTGCCGCGTTCCGGCGGCGCCTGCCAGCCGGGGGCCCGGCCCGCTCGATCGGCCACGCGGGCTTCCGCCTGGGCGGCTCCACGGCGTCAGGTCGCATCGGCCCGGGAAGGCCAAGCGGGTGGGAACAGTCGGGTCGCCGGACGGGGGAGGCCGAGCCGGCGGGACTAGCGCGCAGCCAAGCGGCTGATCGCGAAGCGCTCCGGATCGGCCGAGCCCAGGCTGCGCGTGCCTCTCTGGCTGTCGGCGCCGAACCGCGGGGTGTGGATCGTCGCCGTCTGTGCCGGCAGCAGCCCGACCGCTACCATCGACGCCTGAAACTCCTCGGTCCGGGGCCATTCGCTGCTCGGCGTCGGGCGTGACGATGGCGCCGCGCCGGGGCGGTCCAATACCGAGTGAGCGGTCGCGACCAGCCGTCGCGCGGCTGCCGAGAATCCGGATTGGTCCGCGTCGATCGCCAGGGCGATGAGGCGTTCGGCGAGGACCAGCGGGTTCGCGAACGGCACGGAAGCATTGATTGTCGCAGACATGACGGAGCTTTTCTCCCAGCGGACGACATTTTGTCGGGCTCTAATCGTTCGACTCTGGCGCGGACCGATTGCTGAATCCCTAATACGGCGGACCTCCCGCCGATCGGCCGGCCGGTGTGCCCGGGCGGGGCTGCTGGCTGCCGTCAGCCGGCCCCGAGCGGTGTGCGCCAGGACATCGCGCGCGGCTTCCTGATCTCGGTCCTCGCCGATCGATTGATCGGCAATGCTTCTCCCAACCGGGACATGAAGTTCAGAACGACGGCCGCGGCATCGATGCGAACCGACTTCACGGCGGATCGGGGGATCGGGATACCGACATTCATGCAGTGGGAGACGAGCAGCGCCCCGAGGGCCTCGGCTCGCAGCTTGGTGGTTTCGACTGTTGCGACATTGTCGAACAAGAGCTCGATCGATTCACTTGCCGGACGGAAGCGCACGCCGATCGGCCTCTGAACCGGAAGGCCGAACGCCTGCAACCCGGGGCCGGGAAACAACACCGCCCGCAATAC
>DATIMU010000182.1:0-1656 GCA_035475015.1 Acetobacteraceae bacterium | reverse complement strand
TGACATCTCAGACTATGCCTCGTGCCAGACATGCGTCGAGGGTGTCGCCGCGCGGTTCGGGCGGGTGGACTGCCTCGTCAACAATGCCGGGCTGGGCATGGGACTCGTGCGCGAGGATCATATGACGCGCCGAGTGCAAATTGAGGACATCAGGCCGGAGGTCTGGCAAAAGATCGTCGCCGTGAACCTCACCGGCGGGTTCTTCATGGCGCATGTCTGCGTCCCGCGCTTCCGCGCGCAGGGGTTCGGCCGCATCGTCAACGTCACCACCAGCTACTTCACCATGCTCAATCCCGGCTTCTCGCCGTATGGGCCGGCGAAGTCGGGATTGGAGGCGTGGAGCGCCAGTCTTGCCGGGGAGCTCAACGGAACCGGGATCACGGTCAATGTGGTGGTCCCCGGCGGCCCGACCGATACGCCGATGGTGCCGGAGAATTCTGGCATCGCGCGCGACCAGATGATTAAGCCTGCGCGGATGGCGAACCCGATGCTGTATCTGTTCTCCGACGCCGCTTCCGACATGACCGGGCGGCGCTATGTCGCCGCGAACTGGGACCCGGCCCTGCCGGACGAGCAAGCGGAGGCGGCATCGGGCGCGCCCGCCGGCTGGCCCGATCTCGCGCGCAATCCGGTGTGGCCCGGCAGGAGGCCGGGCCAGTGAAGGCCGTCGTCTGCGAGCAATTCGGTGGGCCGGAGGTTCTGGTGGTGCGCGACATGCCCGATCCGCCATCACCCGCCGCGGGCGAGGTGCAGGTCCGCATCGCCGCGCGCGGCGTGCAGTACACCGACGTGCTGATGACGGCGGGCACGTATCAGACCAAGAAGGAACCGCCATTCGTTCCCGGCAGCGAGGCGGCGGGTGAGATCGTCGCGGTGGGCGCCGCGGTCAGCCGCTTCAAGATTGCCGACAAGGTGATGTGTCGGCCAGCTTCCGGCGCCTTCGCCGAACTCGCCAATTGTCGCGAGGACACCTGCGATCCCGTGCCCGCCGGCATGAGCATCGAGGAGGCCGCCGTGTTTCGCGGCGGTTTCACCACGGCGTATTACGCTCTGCTGCAGCGCGGGCGCATGAAGCCTGGCGAATGGGTGTTGATCCACGGTGCGGCCGGCGGCATCGGCATTGCCGCGATCCAGGTCGCCAAGCTGTTCGGTGCGAAGGTGATCGCCACCGCCGCGACCGAGGAGAAGCGGCGCGTCTGCCTGGAACAAGGTGCCGACCACGCGATCGACTACCGAGGAAAATTTCGTGACACGGTGAAGGAGCTTACCGGCGGCCGCGGCGTGGATATCGTCTACGACCCGATCGGCGCCGAGGTGTTCGACGAGAGCACGCGCTGCCTGGCACCCTGGGGCGCGCGGCTGCTGATCCTCGGTTTCCTCGGCGGCCCGCCCGCGCTTGCCAAGACCAATCATCTGCTGGTGAAAGGTGCGGACGCGATCGGCGTGTGGATTGGCGGGCTCGGCATGAACGAGCCGGAGCAGGCCGCGGCGAACATGCGCGAGCTGCTTCGGCTTGCGGGCGAGGGCAAGCTGCGGCCCCACATCTCCCACCGCTTCCCGCTCGAACGCGCGGCCGACGCGCTTCAGGCGGTGATCGACCGCAAGATCATCGGCAAGGGGGTCATCGTCGGCTAAGCTTTCACCAGCGGACAGCCG
>DATIMU010000181.1:0-1731 GCA_035475015.1 Acetobacteraceae bacterium | reverse complement strand
CTGCGGCTCCGCCGGATCGAGCGTCGCGTTGCCCGAGGAGTCGTAATAGATGATGCTTCCCTTGGTGTTGAACGCCGCTTCCGACGCTGCCCTGGCCGTGGTGTCCGTAATGGCCGGCTGGCACGCCATGAAAATGCCCGCAAGTGCCGACATCCTCAAACATGATTTGAACTGTGCTTGCATCGTTCCCCCTTTTATCATTCGAGCCGATCCCTCGCGTTCCGATATTCCTCGGATTATTACGCTTGTCTCCGGATCGAACTGCGTTCGTCTTGTAAGAAGGATGCCGTGCCGACCAGCCTCTTGTCTACAACTGGTTGCCGTTGCGCCACGCGTCAGGCGCGCAGGAAGCCGAGCGTGTCGGCTTCCAGCACGACGCAGGTGAGCCGCCCGCCGAACACCGCGCCGGTGTCGATGCCGATCCGGTTCGGCTTCACCACCGGGTTCGAGGTCGGTGTGTGGCCGTGCACCACGACGAAGCCGAACGGCGAATCATGCGTGAGGAAGGGCTGGCGGATGGTCAGCAGATCCTGCTTCTCCTGCCGCTCCAGCGGAACGCCGGCGCGGATGCCCGCGTGCACGAACAGATAGCCGCCCTCCCGGTGCCACAGGCTGAGGCCGCGGACGAACGCGACATCGGAGGGCGGCAAGGCCGCGAGCCAGCCCTCGCGCGGCGAATCCGGGTCGACGTCCCAGCTCGCCAGCGCCTCGCGTCCGCCGGTGAACAGCCAATCGGTGGCGGACGCGCGTTCGCCATCGAGCGCCCGCAGCATCGTGTCCTCGTGGTTCCCAATCAGATTGACCGTCGGTACGCCGGATAACGGCGGACCGGCCGCGAGCCGGCGGACTACCCCCGCACTGTCCGGTCCACGATCGACGTAGTCGCCGATATGGATTAGCAGCGGCCCGTCGATCGGCCGCCGTGCCAGATCTTCGGCGATGACGTGATGCAACTCGGACAGGCGATCGGCGCAACCGTGCACGTCGCCGATGGCGTAGACCCGGCGGCCTTGCGGCAAGGTTCCGGGGGCTTGTGTGATGTCGATCATGTCAGGATCAAACTAGCGGCCATGGCACGGGGCGCAAGCGCGGCGCTCGCGTATCGAGGGATTCGGGGATGACTCTCTTCGAAATCACCACCACTCTGCTGATCGTCGGCGCGCTGTTGGCCGCCATCGCCCGCAGAGTGCAGGCGCCCTACCCCGCCTTCCTCGCCGTCGCCGGGGCGGCGCTCGCGATGATCCCGGGAACGCCGAGCCTGGCGCTCTCGCCCGATCTCGTGCTGACCTTGTTCGTCGCACCGAGCCTGCTGGACGCCGCCTTCGACGCCTCGCCGCGCGACCTGCGCGACAACTGGCTGCCGATCGCCGGCAGCGCGGTGGCGGCCGTGGTGCTGACCGTGGCCGCCGTCGCCTGCGCGGCGCGCTGGCTGCGGCCCGACATGCCGTGGGCCGTGGCGGTCGTGCTCGGCGCGATCGTCGCGCCGCCGGACGCATCGGCGGCGACCGCGGTCTTGCGCGCACTGCGACCGCCACACCGCGTCATGGTGATCCTCGAGGGCGAGAGCCTGTTCAACGACGCGATGGCCCTGCTGATCTATCGCGTGGCCCTCGGCGTCGCCCTCGGCAGCTGGTCGGGATGGGCCGAGACGCCGTTGCTCGCACTGTCGCTGATCGGCGGCGCGGTGCTGGGCGCGGTGCTCGGCCGCGTGTTTCCGCCGATGATCGCGCG
>DATIMU010000180.1:0-1524 GCA_035475015.1 Acetobacteraceae bacterium | reverse complement strand
ACGCCCCCGGCTTGAACTCCGGCATGGTCAACGGCGGTAAGGCCGGTAGCGTGTTGCGCGCGAAGGTCACGCGGACCACCCGATCCTCCGGGTTCTGCGTTCCCGGCACCGCGCTGGCCGCGCCGCAGCTCCATAATCCCTTGCCGACCGATTGGCAGCCGCTCTCGGCGCCGTCGCCGAGCATCGGATCGGCGATGCGTCCCGCGTATTTCGCCAGTGCCGCCGCGACGAACCGTGCCCGGCGCGTCGACAGCGCCTTGTTGTACTCGGCGGTGCCCTCCGAGGACGCGCCGCCGATCAGGCGCACCTGCAGGTCGGGCGACAGGTCGAGCCACTCCAGCACCGACTGCAGCTCCCGCTTGCCCGCTGCCGTCAGCACCCGCCCCGCGTCGGTCTCGCCCATCGCGGGGTGGTCCTGCTCGAAATGGATGGTGTCGGTCCACAGCACGCCGAGTTGCGGTCCGGCCGGGGTGGCGGGGCCGGGCGCGGGCTTCGGCGCGGGTTGGCAGATGAACGGATAGAGCTTGCACATCTGCTCGACGAGCCGCCCCGGGTCCTCGACCGGATACGGAATCGGCCCGCGTGGCTGATCGCCGCTGGGCAGCGGTCCCGGCGGGGCGGCGGGCTTCTTGTCGCCTTCGCCCCTCTTTCTGAGCTTGTCGATCTCGTCGGGGATCTTGCGCGGATCGAGCGGGATTTTCGGGGTCGAGCCGATCTTCGGGAGGTTCTCGCATTTCCAGTAGATCCCGCCCCCCTCGAAGACCAGGCTGCAGATCGGCGGGCGCGGCACCTCCGAGACCGGCGGGCCGAGATTGGGCGGCGTTCCGACATTGGGGTCTGCCGGCTGGCGCTGCAGCGAAACCGGGGCGGCGCCCGGCGCGCCGAACCCCGACACGGCGCGATCGGCCGCGAGCTCGGCGGCGTCGCCAGGCTCGGAGACGCGCAGCCCGGCGGCGTCGGGCGCCTCCGCCTGACCCTGCTGCACGGTATGCGCAAGCTCATGGGCGAGCAGGCGCTGGCCCGCCTCGGTGCCCGGCGCATAGCGGCCGGCGGCGAACACCACATGCCGACCGACGGCGAAGGCGTCCGCGCCGACCGATCGCGCCGCCTCCACCGCCGCACCGTCCACGTGAACCCGGATGCGGCCGAAATCATGGCCAAAACGATGCTCGAAGCCCGCGCGAACCTCGCGGTCGAGCGGCGCACCGGCGCTGCGCAGCGTGGCCGCCATCGCCTTCCCGGCGCAGGCGGTGCATGGCGCAGCTCGCTTCTGGCCACCGCAAGCGCAGCGGCGTTGCAGCATCGGCGGCAGCGATGCCGGCTGGAACACGGAAGGCGACGCCACGCGCAGGCGATGGGCCACGGCTCAGCTCCCCGAATGTCATTCCGAGACTAGACCGATCCCGCTTCCCGGGCACGAGATTTCACGGCCGCAGCGTCTCGGCGACCGCCTCGACGATCTCGCCCATCGTCGCGAACACCCGCGCCCCCGCGCGTTCCAGGGCCGCGCGCTTCGAGGCGATG
>DATIMU010000179.1:0-1939 GCA_035475015.1 Acetobacteraceae bacterium | reverse complement strand
GCGCCGCGCATCCGGGTGAACGGCATCGGCCCCGGCCCGGCGCTGCCGAGCCCGCGACAAACCGGAGAGCAATTCGCCCGCCAGTCCGCCTCGGTGCCGCTGGGCCACGGCACCAGCGCCGAGGAGGTCGCCCGCGCCGTGCTGGCCATCCTGGCGCTGCCGGCGATGACCGGGCAGATGATCGCGCTGGACGGCGGACAGCACTTGCAATGGTACCCGCGGCGCGACCGGCCGCCGCTTGACGAGTAGGAGGAGCGCCGATGGACGCACGCATCGCGAGTGCCACGCATGGGTTGCGCCACGTCTTCCTCCGCGACCTCGTCTTGACCGCCAGCATCGGCATCTACCCGCACGAGCACACCGCCCAGCAGCGGGTGCGGATCAACGTCGATCTCGCCGTCGAGGATGATGGCGCGCGGGCACTGTCCCGCGCCGGCGTGGGGCGGGACGAGCTTTCGCGGGTGGTCGACTACGAGCGCGTGGCGGACCGGGTGCGGGCGATCGTCGCCTCGGGCCATATCAAGCTGGTGGAAACGCTCGCCGAGCGCATCGCCGAGGCGTGCCTGCTCGACAAGCGGGTGCACATTGCGCGCATAATGGTGGAGAAACTTGACGTATTCGCGGATGCAACATCGGCCGGGGTGGAAATTGAACGCCGGCAGTCCGAGTTTTCCACTCGCCGCTAGCCCGGCTCAACAGTTACAGTGACATGGCGGACCGTCTTAACTGCTTGTCATGTTTCGGCACCGCGCTTTCGAGAAATCAGTGGGTTAGCTTCTTGCCTCTGTTTTGGGCAAAATCGCTGAACCCCAGGAAAACCGCCGAATTGACGCTTCTGTGAACCAGCTCGCCCACAGAGTTGTCCACAGCTTTGTGGAGAACTCCGCTGCCATCGTGAAGGCAGCTTGAGTCGGGCGCGGGTCACGCCTAATCGGGCCAGACATGAGTGAACAGGAGACCTCTCCCGACCTGAACGCCGCCCCGGAGCTGAAAGGCGCTGGGGTGATCGAGGCGGCGCTGGCCACCATGCCGGCCAATCCGGGCGTCTACCGGATGCTCGATGCCAAGGGCGACGCCCTCTATGTCGGCAAGGCGCGCAGCCTGAAAAAGCGCGTCACGGCCTACGTCCAACTCGCCCGATTGCCCGAGCGCTTGCGCCGGATGGTGGCGGAGACAGTGGCGATGGAGATCGTCACGACGCACACCGAGGCCGAGGCGCTGCTGCTCGAAGCCAACCTTATCAAGCGCCTCAAGCCACGCTTCAACATAGTCCTGCGGGATGACAAGAGCTATCCGTGGTTGATGCTGACTGAGGATCATCCATTCCCGCAGATTGCGAAGCATCGCGGCTCGCAACTGCGCAAGGGGAGCTATTGGGGGCCGTTCGCATCCGCCTGGGCGGTGAACCAGACCGTGACCGCGATGCAGCGGGTGTTCCTCCTGCGATCCTGCCAGGACACGGTGTTCGCCAATCGGACACGGCCGTGCCTGCTCTACCAGATCCGCCGCTGCTCGGCGCCTTGCGTGGGGCGCATCTCCGAGGAGGAGTACGGCCGGCTGGTCGGACAGGCGAAGGCGTTCCTCGCCGGCAAGAGTGCCGCCGTGCAGCAGGAATTGGCCGCCGAGATGGAGCACGCCGCCGAGGCCTTGGAGTTCGAGCGGGCGGCGGCGGTGCGCGACCGCATCCGGGGCCTAACTTTTGTGCAGGGCACCGGGCTGATGAACCCGGCCAGCCTGCGAGACGCCGACGTGATCGCCGCGTGGCAGATCGCCGGGCAAACCTGCGTGCAGGTGTTCTTCGTGCGCGGCGGGCGCAACAACGGCAACCGCGCCTTCTACCCGACCCACGCCCGCACCGAGGAGCCGGCCGAGGTGCTCGGCGCTTTCATCGCCCAGTTCTACGACGACAAGCCCCCGCCGCCCCTGCTGCTGACCAATT
>DATIMU010000178.1:0-3488 GCA_035475015.1 Acetobacteraceae bacterium | reverse complement strand
GCGCTCAATCACGGCATCACCGTGAGCGACCGGGACGGCCAAGCCGGCGGCCCTCCGGGTGGGGAGTTCATCGACCGCTACGTCTTTCCCGGCGGCGAATTGCCGCACATCTCGCGCGTGCTCTACGAGATCGCCGGCGGCGGATTGGAGATCACCGACGTCGAGGATTTGCGGCCGCACTACCCGCCGACCCTGCTGCACTGGCTGCGCCGGCTCGAAGCCTCGCGCGACGAGGTCATCCGCATTGCGGGCGAGCAACGTTATCGAATCTGGCGGATGTATCTGGCCGGGATGGTTTATGCTTTCGACCGCGGCTTGCTCTCGGTGGCACAAGTGTTGGCGTGCAAAGCGGACCGCGCCGGGATGGCGGCGCGTCCGTGGACGCGCGAGTATCAGTACAAACCGGGCGCGCGGGCGACGCTCATCACGCCGCCGGACTGGGGAGAATTGTAGAGACTTGGACCCATACGCGTCATCGCGAGCCGGCGGAGCCGGCGTGGCGATCCATCGTGCCCACCGACGGGAAGCATCTCGCTCGTGGGCGCGATGGATTGCCGCGCTTCGCTCGCAATGACGTGGTTGGTCCTAGCGTGCGTCTTTGGGTGCGGTCTGAGCGATGCCGGGATTGCGGGAAAACTCCGCGTACCATGCCGCAAGCTTCGGTTGCTTCTCGCGCCAGGGTTCGTCGGCGAAACGGAACTCCAGATAACCTAGCGCGCAGGCCACCGCGATCGAGCCGATGTCGAGCGTGCGGTGCGGCGAGTCGGATTCAAGCTGCGCGAGGGCACGCTCGACCACCGCCTTCTGGCGCGCCATCCAGGTGTCGCGCGCGGCTTCGCGCGGCTTGGCCTGCTCGCCGCGCCGCCCCACCGCGGCGTCGAGAATGCCGTCGCCCAGCGCCTGCAGCTTCAGCGCCCGCCAGCGCGCGGCACCTTGCGACGGGAACAGCGGGGCCGCGTCGCCGAGGCTGTCGAGGTACTCGCAGATCACCGGGCTGTCGAACAGCGCGAGCCCATCGTCGGTGAGGAGGCACGGCACCCTCGAGAGCGGGTTGTCGGCCAGCAGTGATGGCGGCGATTGGTGCGGGTTGGTCGGGAGGCGCTCGATCTGGCCGTCGAGCCCGCGCGTGATCGCGCAAGCCATGACCTTCCGGACATACGGGCTGGTCGGCGAGTAATGCAGCTTCACGGTCAGCGGCTCCCTTAGAACTTGTCTTTCTTGGCGCGGATGTCGGCAAAGCCGGTGACATCCTTGGCGCGCAGGAACGGGTTGGCGGCGAGCTCGCTCGCCATAGTCGAGGGCACGCTCGGCTGTCCGGCCGCCCGCTGCTGCTTGACCTCGGCGATGCGGGCCTTCAGCGCGTCGTTGTCGGGCTCGACGGTGATCGCGAAGCGGCCGTTCGACTCGGTGTATTCATGGCCGCAGCACACCTAGGTGCCGCCGGGCAACGCGGCGAGCTTGCGCAGGGAAGAGAACATCTCCGCCGCCGTGCCCTCGATCAGCCGGCCGCAGCCCAGGCTGAACAGCGTGTCGCCGGAGAGCAGCACCTCGCCCTCGGGGAAGAAATAGTTGATCTGCCCGCGCGTGTGGCCCGGTGTGTCGATCACCCGCGCGCGCGAGCCGCCGAGCGTCACCTTGTCGCCCTCGACCACCGCCTGGTCGAGCTTGGGCAACCGGTGCTGGTCGGCCGCCGCTCCCACCACCTTGCAGTTGAAGCGCGCCCGCACCTCGTCGACGCCGGCGATGTGGTCGTCGTGGTGATGGGTGAGCAGGATGAGGTCGAGCCGGCCCCCCTCGCGCTCCAATGCCGCGATGATGGCCTTCGCGTCGGCCGGGTCCACGATGCCGACCGCGCCCGAGCCGCTGTCGCGCAGCATCCAGGCGTAGTTGTCGGAGAGGATGGGGACGGGGGTTGCGGTGATGCTCATGGCGGGATTTTAAGCCCACGGCGGGGCGGCGGCAAATCGGGCGCCGTGCTACACTGGCGGCATGGCAGCTGACGCGCATCTGGCAGCGGATTTCTACGCCACCTCCCGGGGCGTCGTGGCGGCCCGTGTGCTGCGCCAGCACCTTTCCCAGCTATGGCCCGACCTCGCTGGCCAGTCGGTGTTGGGGGTGGGCTATGCCGCACCTTACCTGCGGTTGTGGCGGGAGCAGGCGGCGCGGTGCGTGGCGCTAACGCCGGCACAGGTCGGGGTCGCCCGCTGGCCGGCCGGCGCGCCAAACCTGTCCTGCACCGCCGAGGAGAACGCCCTGCCGTTCCCCGATCTGTTCTTCGACCGCATCCTGCTGGTGCACGGGCTGGAAGCAGCAGAGAACGCACGCGGGCTGCTGCGCGAGATCTGGCGGGTACTGCGCGACGACGGGGTGCTGCTGGTTGTGGCGCCCAACCGGCGCGGCCTGTGGGCGCATGTCGAAACCACGCCGTTCGGCCACGGCCAGCCCTACTCGGCGGGCCAGATCGGCCGTCTACTGGCGAACTCGCTGTTCCGGGTGGAGCGGCGGGACACCGCGCTGCATGTGCCGCCGACCAGCATCCGCCTGGTGCTGCGCAGCGCGCCCTTGCTGGAGCGTGCCGGCCGGCGAATGCTGCCTCGCTTCGCTGGCGTCACCATCACCGAGGCGGTGAAAGACGTCTACGCCGCCGTCCCCGCCAACGCGGTACCGCGCCGGCGGCTGGTGCTGGCGGAAACCGCGTAACCGAGCGCCACTTGGCCGGCAACGGCAATTCCATGACAATATAGCTTGGCGACCGCACCAAAAGAACAAACGAGGGGAACACGATGAATCTGACACGCAGGACCGCGCTCGGCGCGGTCGCGGCCGCTGCCGTCGCGCGCCCGGGGCGGCGCGCCTGGGCGCAGCAGCCGGTGATCCGTGTCGGCGTGCTGACCGACCTCTCCGGCCCCTATCGGGACATCAACGGCCCCAATGGCATCGCGGCCACGCGGCAGGCGGCGGCGGAGTTCATGGCGGCCAACCCGAGCATCAAGGTCGAGGTGATCGCCGCCGATCACCAGAACAAGCCCGATGTCGGCGTCGGCATCCTGCGCGGCTGGTACGATCGCGAGGACGTCGACATGGTGACCGATCTCACCAACTCGGCGGTAGCGCTGGCCTGCAACAACGTGTCGGCGGAAAAGAACAAGGTCTGCATCGTCACCGCCGGCGGCACCTCGGCGCTCACCGGGCCGGCCTGCACGGCGAACCTGGTGCACTGGACCTACGACAGCTGGAACCTCGCGCATTCGACCGGGACCGCCGTGACCCGCAACGGCGGCAAGAGCTGGTTCTTCGTCACGCCGAACTACGCCTACGGCAAGGCGATACAGGCGGATGCTGCCCGGTTCGTGGAGGCGGCGGGGGGAAAGGTGCTCGGGAACGCTTCCTATCCGTTCCCCGAGACGACGGATTTTTCCAGCTTCCTCGTCCAGGCGCAGAGCAGCGGGGCCAAGGTGATCGGCTTCGGCGTCGGCGGCACCGATTTC
>DATIMU010000177.1:0-5120 GCA_035475015.1 Acetobacteraceae bacterium | reverse complement strand
GCGCTGCCGCACCTCATCACCGGCATGAAACAGGGCTGGGCCTTCGCCTGGCGCTCGCTGATGGCCGCCGAGATCTACGTCACCGTGCTCTCGGGCTTCGGCCTCGGCCACTTGCTGCACTACGGGCGCGAGCTCAACGCGATGGACCAGGTGATCGCGGTGATGCTGGTGATCGTCTGCATCGGCCTGTTGGCGGACAAGGCGCTGTTCGGCCCGTGGGAGCATTTCCTCCATCGCCGCTGGGGCATCAACGCCCAGGAGGCATAGCCTCGGGAACCGCGATGATTACTCTCTACCACTGCGCCAACGCCCGCTCCTTCCGGCCGCTCTGGGCCTTGGAGGAGCTCGGCTTGCCCTATCGGCTGATGATGCTGCCGTTCCCGCCGAGGGTCCGCGCGCCCGACTATCTGGAGCTCAACCCGCTCGGCACCATTCCGCTGCTGATCGACGAGGACACCGTGATGACCGAGTCGGCGGCGATCTGCCAGTATTTGGCCAGCCGCCATGGGCCGTCGCCGCTGGCCGTCGGCCCGGGCGAGCCGGGGTACGGCCGGTTCCTCAACTTCCTCCATTTCGGCGAGGCGACGCTCACCTTTCCGCAGACGCTCGTACTTCGCTACAGCCGCCTGGAGCCGGAGGAGCGGCGGCTGCCGCAGGTCGTCGAGGATTACGCCCGCTGGTTCATGGCCCGCCTGCGCGCGGTGACGGCGGCGATGGAGGCGGGGGACTGGATCTGCGCCGGGCGCTTCACCGCCGCCGACATTTCCGTGGGCTACGCCCTGATGTTCGCCGAGAGGCTGGATCTCGCCGGCCGATTCTCGCCCGGCGTCGCTGCCTACTGGCGGCGGTTGCAGGCGCGGGACGGCTTCCAGCGGGCGCTCGCGGCCCAGACGAAGGCCTCGGCCGAGCAAGGGTTAGGAGGGGAAACATCGGTCTAGGTCCGCACGGAATGCAACCTGAGCGCGAGAAACTCGTTGACTATTTATGAATAATGCTCCATTCCTGAGACACACGTTACATCTCAGGAGGAATCCCATGTTACGCCACCTGCTTGCCGGTTCGTCCCTGCTGGTGCTGGCCACCGCCGCCCAGGTCGGGACGGCCTCGGCGGACCCCATCTTCGATCTGAGCCCAGGCTCCATCTCGTTCGGCAACGTGCTCGTCGGCCAATCCAGCAGCCGAGACGTGACGGTGACGAGCAGGGCCGGGCAGACCATCAGCCTCACCTTCAACAACCCCGACGCGCCGTTCTCGGGCGACGCCTCGGTTGTCTCGCTCAAGAAGGGCAAATCGACGACCGATACGATCACCTTCGCGCCCACCGTACGCGGCAACGCGAGCGACTCCGTGGGTGTGAGCGGCAACGCCGGCAACAACACGCAGACCGGCTCGGTCGCGCTGTCGGGCAAGGGCGTGGCCCCGCTGCAGAGTGTCACCGGCAGCAGCCCCAACTACGTCCTGGTGGGGCAGACCGGGTCCGCCTCGGTGACGGTCACGAACAACGGCGACGGCAACCTGTCCGGTCTCGGCAGCGCGTCGAACCTCAATGGCACGGTCGGCGCCGGCTCCGGCCGGTTCAGCGGCGGCGGCGGCGGCGTCAGCCTGCAGGACGGAAAATCCACCACGTTCGGCTACACGGTCGCGCCGACCAGCCGAGGCGTGACCTCGACTACCATCACGTCGAACTTCACCAACGGCAGCGCCGACGGCAAGAACAAGAGCCAGTCGGTCAATACCACCCTGACCTCCCAGGGCGTCGCCGCGGTCAACGCCGTCTCGGCCGGCTCGGCGCCGGTAACGCGCATCGGCACCACCGGCACCGCGGGCCTCACCGTGAACAATATCGGCGACGGCAATTTGTCCGGGCTCGGCGACGTGTCCAACCTGCACGGCACGGTCGGCTCGTCCAGCGGCCTGTTCTCCGGCGCCGGCGGCTCGGTCAATTTGCAGGACGGCGGCAGCAAGGGGTTTTCCTACGCCTTCACGCCGACCGACCACGTCACCAGTGCGACGAACATCCTCGCGAGCTTCACCAACGGCAGCAGCGACGGCAAGAACCAAGCCCAGAACGTCACGACGGCGCTGCAGGGACGGGGCGTCGGGCCGACCTACTCCAGCTCGGCGGCTCCCGGCGACACGCTCGATTTCGGCAAGGTGCAGGTCGGCAAGACCGGCGTCCTCGACCTGATACTGAGCAACATCAGCACCGACATCGCCCCCGGTAACCTGACGTGGCTCTCGCTGCTCGGCGTGAGCCTCACAGGCCCGGGTGCCGCCGCCTTCGCGCTCGACAAGTCGTTCGTCAGCGCCGTGCTGCTGGAGGGCGATCTGTTCGACCTCAAGCTCGACTTCAGCTCGTTGAAGGCCGGGCTGTTCAACGCCGACCTCACCATCGGCACGGACCAGAACGCGGCGTTCGGGGCGAACGGGATGTCGTTCACCTATCACCTGCAGGGCCAGGCGGTGCCGGAGCCGGCGTCGTTCGCCATCCTCGGGGCCGGTGCGCTGATGCTGCTCGGCGCGCGGCGGCGGCGGGCGGTCGGCGAAGCTCGCTAGGCAGGACTGGTGCGGTACCGGTCCCGGCCCTCGGGATCGGTGTCCGCGACCAGCTCGCCGAGACCGAGCATGTGGTTCACATGGGCGAGCACCTCACCGAAGGCAAAGCTGGTCTGGTGCTCGTCGAGAACGCGGTCGAATACGAAGGGCAGGAGATCGGCGACCGAGAGCGCGCGGTCGCGGCAGGCCGCCGCGATCATCGCGCAACGCTGGGCGTGGTGCTCGATCAGTTCGGCAACCCGTGTGTGCAGGCCGAAGAACGGCAGGCCGTGGCCCGGCAGCACCAGCACGTCGGCCGGCACCGCCTCGCGGATCGCGCGCAGGGAGGCGAGATAGATGCCGAGCGCGTCGAGGTCCGGCTCCATCGCGTGCACGCTGACATTGGGCGAGATGCGCGCGATCACCTGATCGGCGGCGAAGAACAGCTTTTCCTCGGCACAGACCAGCATCGCCTGTTCCAGCGCGTGGCCGCCGCCGGTGAGCACCTGGAGGCGGCGCGCGCCAACGTGTAGCTCGTCGCCGTGCCGGATACGATGATAGGTGGTCGGCACGCCAGTGGTGCGCCGGAGGTATTCGTGGCCGCGACTGAGCACCAGTTCCGTGACTTCGGGCGAGAGGCCGTGGCGACGGTAGAACGGTCGGTGCATGTCGGCGCCGAGATCGCCGGGGGCGTATTGCAGCGCCAGGCTGTAGAGATATTCCGGGCGCGGCATGGAGAGTTCGAGGTCGAAGCGCTGGCTCAGCCAGCCGGCGAGGCCGACATGGTCGGGGTGGTAGTGCGTCACGATCATGCGGGTGAGACGTTGGCCGGCGAGCGGGCCGGACAGCACCGCATCCCACCCGGCGCGGCATTCGGCGGTGCCGAGTCCGGTATCCAGCACCGCCCATCCGCCTTCGTCGCGGATGAGGTAGATGTTCACATGATTGAGCCGATAGGGCAGCGGCAGGCGGAGCCATTGGACGCCGGGTGCCAACTCTATCAACTGTCCTGGCGCGGGCGGCTGGTCGTGGGGAAATTCGAGGTGCTGGGCTTGCTGCATCGCCGCATTGTAGCCGCGATGCGCTGAGCCGGCGAGCGGGGAGCGATCAGGAGACGATGGCCGCCAAGCCTTCCCCGCTCCGCCGCTGCGTTACGCTGTTCCCCGGCGGGTTCGCTGCGGTGATGGCGACCGGGATCATCTCGATCGACGCGCTGGAACTCGGGTGGGACTGGATCGGTCGAACGCTGCTCGCCGTGAACATCGCGGCGTGGGTGCTGCTGTGGACGGCGGGGCTGGGGCGCGCCGTGCTGGGCGGCCGGGCGCTGGCCCGTGATCTGACCCGGCATGAGACCGGGCCAGGCTTCCTGACGCTGGCCGCCGGAACCGCCGTGCTGGGCAGCCAGCTCGCCGCGTTCCACCTCGCCCGATGGGCGACGGTGCCACTGTTCGCGCTGGCGATCCTCGCCTGGTGGATCACGCTGTATGGCTTTCTGACCGGTGTCACCAAGGGACGGATCAAGCCGTCGCTCGAACGGGGCTTGTCCGGGCAATGGCTGCTGCTGGTGGTCGCGACGCAGGCGCTCGCCGCGCTCGGGGCGGACTTGCTCAAGGCGGGCGAGGGTTCTCGGGTGCTCGCCTTCGTCTGCTACGCCTGGGTGCTGCTCGGTGGCGTGTATTATCTGATCCTAAGTACAATCGTACTATATCGCTTCGCATTCGTCGCGATGCCGCCGGAGGACGTCACCGGCTCGTGGTGGATCAATGCCGGAGCGGCGGCGGTCACGGTGCTGGCCGGCGGCAAGCTGATGGGCTCGGGCCTGTCGATCGGCCCGTTCCCGCTGCGCGACCTGCTCTCCCCCATCGTGGTCGCGTTCTGGGCGGACGCGACGTTTTGGATACCGCTCCTGCTGCTGCTGTTCGCCTGGAAGCACCTGATCCGGCGGCGGATGTTCCGCTCGGTGCTTGCGCAATGGTCCGTGGTGTTCCCGCTCGGCATGTATTGCGCGGCCACGCTGGAGCTGGAGGTGGCGTATGGGCTCGGCTTCTTGCACGTCCTCGCCCGCGCGGTGTTCTGGGTGGCGCTACTGACCTGGTGCGTGATCGCCGCGAGCGCCGTGCGGGCGCTGGTCCGTCCGGACTGGCCAGCGCAGCAGGTTCCGCGCTGACCGCGCTGGTTGCCGCGATCGGGGCCGGGTTGTAGCGTCGCGCGTCCGCGCCGATGGGAGCTGAACGCGCCGATGAGCAAGCACGTCGTGGCCGCCGCGCGGGACATCCCGCCCGGGTCGCGCAAACTGGTCACCATCAAGGGCCGCCCGATCGCCGTCTTCAACATCGGCGGCGAGTTCTTCGGCGTGCTGAACCGCTGCCCGCATCAGGGCGGACCGCTCGCACAGGGCGTGCTCGGCGGCCTGGTGGAATCGACCGAGCCGGGGCAATACCGCTTCTCCCGCGCCGGAGAGATCCTGCGCTGCCCGTGGCATGGCTGGGAGTTCGACGTGCGGACCGGCCAGTCCTGGTGCGACCCGCAAAAGGTGACGGTGCGCAGCTATCCGGTCGAAGTCGCGCCGGGGTCGAGCATCGTGG
>DATIMU010000176.1:0-4357 GCA_035475015.1 Acetobacteraceae bacterium | reverse complement strand
CATCCGGCGGCACGTCGCGCAGCGCGGCGCGCAAGGTGGCGAATTCCTGCCGGAACCGCCGGCCCGAGACCACATGGGTCTTGCCGAGGAACAGGGGCGAGACCTCGATTGGCCGGAAATGGACGTTGGCCAACCCGGTCAGGGCCGGATCGCGCCGCAATTCGGCGATGTGGGATGCGTCGGCCAGGACGCGCACCGCCTGCCCCGGAAACGCCCGCGCGATGACCTGGATCGTGGCGCTGTTGCCAGGCGCGTGGATGGTGCCCGTCCAGGTCATTTCGCAGACCAGAATCACCGGACGGCGACCGCCGAGCCGCCAGTCGCTGGACGGCCGATCATTGGGCAGCCAACCGCTGGGCAGCCAGCCGCTGGGCGGCCAACCACTGGGCGGCCAATCACCGAACGGCGAATCACCGGGCGGTGCCCGAATAGGCCGGCATCCGGGCCTCGCCGGCCGGCGATCCGGGTGCCGCGCGCGGGCCTGCGCTCAGCACCCGGCGGAACAGGGCGAGCTGGCCCTCGGTGGTCGCCGACCAGCCAAATCGTTCGGCATAGGCGCGGGTCGCCGCGCGATCGGGCGGGTGGGCGAACAGGGCGCGCACGCCCGCGGCGATCCCCTCCGGGCTGTTCTCGGGCGCGATCACCCCCGCCTCGGCACTCTGCACGACCTCGGGATTGCCGGGGATCGGGCTGGCGACCACCGGCGTCCCGCACGCCATGGCCTCCAGCAGCACGTTGGCCCAGCCCTCCCGGCTGGACGCCAGCACGAGCGCGTCGGCGGCCGAATAGAACCACGCCAGCTCGGCATGGGGGCGCGAGCCCAGCAGGCGCACCCGATCGCCCAGGCCGTGCCGGGCGATCAGCGCTTCCAGCCGGGCGCGCTCGCTCCCCTCGCCCAGGATCAGCAGATCGTGATCGGGCAGCAGGCGCATCGCCTCGATCACCCGGTGATGACCCTTCCGCTCCACCAGCAGGCCCACCGAGATCAGCGTCGGGCGGCGCAGCCCGAGCCTGCCTCGCGCGGCCACCCGGTCGAGCGGGTGGAACAGCGCGGTGTCGACGCCGTTGCGCAGCACCTCCACTCTCTCCTCCGCGGCGCCGAGCCCCATGAGGGCACGCTTGAGCGCGGCGCTGACCGCGATCAGCCCGTCCGCCCCGGCGACCGCTTGGCGCAGCAGCCGTCGCGGGATCGCGTAGTTGGGCAACTGCGTCACGTCCGAGCCGCGCGCCGTCACGACGACCGGAAGCTGGAAGTGTCGCCCGAGCCACACCGCCGCGACCCCGTCGGGATAGAAATAATGCGCGTCGATCAGGTCGAAGCGCTGCCCCTGCCCGAGCATTCGACCGAGCGCCCGCGTGCTCGCCTGGTAGAGCAGCAACGGCGCGAGGGACATGCCGAGCTTGGGAATGACCGGGAAACGCGGATGGTGCACGGCGAGGCCGTCGCGCATCTCGGATCGTGGCACCTTGGCATGACGAGCCCAGTCGCCGAACCGAGGATCGGCGCTCGGGAAGAACGGCACCGGGGCAAGCACGGTGCTCTCGGCCTCGCCGCCGCGCAGCAGGTCGCGCAGCCGGTTCTCGACGAAGATGCCGTGGTTCGGCCGCTCGCCGTTGGGAAACAGCGTTGTGTAGGTCAGCAGCCGCAGCGGCCTCATGTCACCCGCGCCTGCGGCCCGGCGCTCCGCGCTGCCACCGACGACGCGGCTCGGCGGCGGGCGGACGCTCCATCCAACGGGCGTCGAACGGCCAGAAGCGCCTGGTCGGCTTGCTGAAATCCCGCAGCGACCAGAGCACGACCCAAAAGAAGCCGACGCAAGCGGCCAGGAACCATATGCTATCCATCGAAGCCGGTCCTTGTGACGCCGTGGGCGGGTGGGGTAGCGCCGTGGGCCGGCGCGGTGGCGCCCCGGGCCGGTGGGGCGATCCGGGCGGAAGCTTGCCGCCCGGGAAGAATGCCGCCGCGGGTTCCTCCCCCGGCCGGTCGAAAGCCGGGGCCTTGTCCGGCCTGGGATGGACCACCGGCAACGGAGAGGCCCGGCAGCGTCATGCCCGGCAGCGGACGCGGCCGCCAGCCGATGTCCGGCGACAACGCACGCCCGGCCTCCCGGACTGCCTGTCGCACCAGCATCCGGGTGGCCGCGATCACCACCAGAAGGGTGAAGTAGAAGTCCCAATAGCCCAGGGATAGGAACGTGCCGGCGACCATGTACGCGACGATCGAGACCTGCGTCATCCGAGCCAGATCGCGGCACCATTGCAGCTCCGGAATGCGCTTGCTTTCACGCTGGATGGCGAACGTGTTCAGGACGGCGACGCCACTGAGCGCCAGCCACACCAGGAAGGTCGGAAAACCTTGCTCCCCCAGCGTCTCGAACCAGATGCTGTGCACGGCGCGCGGCGTGGTCCCCGGAGAGTATGTCTCCATCACGGTCGCGTTGTATGGACCCATGAAGCCGACGCCGGTCAGCGGCCGGGCGACGGCCATCTTCCAGGCCGCGTGCCACATGGCCAGACGCGACTGCCCCGACTGCGTCGCCTCGGCGTCCTGCAACGTCCACATCCGATCCTGCCATTCCTGCGGCATGACGCTCACCGCCGACGTCACCGCGACGACGATGAGGGCGGCGGTGATGATCTTGTTCGGGCTGCGCAGCCACAGCACGACGGAGACCGCGGCAAGGCCCACCAGCGCGCCCCGCGAATAGCTGCCGACGACGGCAAACAGCGTCAGCACCATGCCGAGCAGCAGGCCGATCCGGATGATGCGATGGGCCGATTGCATTCGCAGATAGTTGATGATCGGCAGCGTCACCAATAATGCGGCGGCCAGATGATTGTTGTCCGAGATCATGCTGGATGGCGGCCCCAGGACCCGTCCGCCGCCGCCGGTGAGCAAGGTGAATCCGCCACCCTTCACGCCATAGTACCCGAGGGAAATCACCATGACCCAGAGCAGCGCGTGAATCCGGTAGCGGTCGGTGAGCAGCGCCGCCGTCACCAGCAGGAAGAAATAGACCTTGGCCACCCACTCCCACTTCGTCTCCACCGCGTCGAACGGCGCGAGGGCGACGATGGAGGTGAGCGTGATGCAGATGAGAAACGACAGGACGAGCAGGGTCGTGGCGTTCACCGGCAGCCGCTTGGGCTCCCGCGCCACGACGCAGCCGATCAGGGTCAGGACCGCGGTCACGTAGACCCACGGCAGGCTGCCGGCAAACCCCCAGGTAAATCTGTGCAGGCTCGAGAAGGAGATGAAGGAGAAGATCAGCACGCCCACGAACGGCCGGGCGACCACGATCGGCAGCAGCGCCAGCATCTCGCAGAAGAATAGCAGGGAGCGCATGGGCCGCCTTTCTCGAATTCCGGTTCAGCCTGGTGGCGGCGCGGGACGAGCGCCGGGGCACGTCGTCATGGGTCTCCCGCCTGCCGCCCGGTGCCCTCCGATCAGCTCTTCGAGAGCTCGTCCAGCAGCTTTTGCGCGTTCGGCTTCTCGTCGAACTTCGCGTTCGCCTCGGTCATGCCGGTCAGCAGCTTGCGCGCCTCGTCACGCTTGCCGGTGTCGTTGAGCGCCGCCGCGAGGTGGTAGCGGACATCGAGATTGCCGGGCAATTGCGAAGTGGCCTGCCGAAGCAGCGGCAGCGCGGTGGCCGCCGCCCCTTGCTTGACCAGAATCCAGCCGAGCGTGTCCGCTGTCTGGCCGCTCGGATAAAGCACGTAGGCTTCCTGCGCGAGATCCCGTGCCCGCTTGTCGCCGCGCTGCTGATAGATCCAGGCGAGGTTGTTGAGCGAGATCGGATCGCGGGGCTTCTTGGCCAGGATGCTCTTGAGGTGCGCCTCCGCCTCGTCGTAGCGAGCCGCCTTGATCTCGAGCCCCGCCAACGCCTCCACTACACCGAGATCGTTGGGGTTCTTCGCCAGCCAGTCGCCCAGGGTCTGTCGCGCCTGCTCCGCATGGTCGCCCGCGAGTTGCGCACCGGCCAGGCGCATTGCCAGATAGGCCGAAGGCGCCTGCTTCAACTGCGCCGCGAACTCCTTGGCGGCGTCATCGAACTTGCCCGCGGACATATACACGTCGCCCTTCAGGCCCCGAACGTTCGGCGTGTCGCTGACCTGGCCGCGCAGCCGATCGGCGGTCGCCAACGCCTTCTCCAGGCCGCCCGCCTTGTTGTCGATCGCGATGTAGTCGTTCAGCAGCTGAAAATTCTCCGGTGCGTTGCGCAGCCCCTCCTGCACCACGTTGCGAGCGGCTTCGAGCTCGTTCGCCTGGACCAGGAGGGCGATCAGCCGCTGCCGCGTATCGAGCGACTTGGGATCGATCGCGAGCGCCTGCATATAGCTGTCGCGCGCCTCCGCC
>DATIMU010000175.1:0-4470 GCA_035475015.1 Acetobacteraceae bacterium | reverse complement strand
GTCGCGAGCGCGTCGCCGCCGGCGACGCCACCGGAGCTGTTCAGCATGACCATGCTTGTCCACTCATCCGACCCCGTGCGCGGGAAACGCGCCTTGAGGCAGCCCTCCTGGCGCAGTCCGGACAGCACCGTGCGGCCTTCGCGTACGCCGAACGAGACGCGCAGTTCGCCCTTGGCGCGTTGATGCGCGGACAATGGATCAGACAGAGAGGCGGCGTCGCACATCCTCCTCGTCGAGCTCCTCCCGGCGTCCGGCCAGCACGATGCTACCGCGGTCCATCACCGCGATGCTTTGCGCGAGTTCCCGCGCAAACTCGAAATATTGCTCGACCAGCAGGATGGCCATGTCGCCGCGCGACCGCAACAGCGCGATCACTCGGCCGATGTCCTTGATGATGCTCGGCTGGATGCCCTCGGTCGGCTCGTCGAGCACCAGCAACCGCGGTCTCGTGACCAGCGCCCGGGCGATCGCGAGCTGCTGCTGCTGGCCGCCCGAGAGATCGCCGCCGCGTCGGCCGAGCATCGTCTTGAGCACCGGAAACAGTACGAAAATCTCCTCCGGTATTCGCCGCTGCCGGCGCGGCAGCACGGCGAAGCCGGTCTCCAGGTTCTCGCGCACGGTGAGCAGAGGAAAAATGTCGCGGCCCTGTGGCACCCAGGCGATGCCGCGCCGCGCCCGCTCGTAGATCGGCAGTCTCGTCAAATCGACGCCGTCCCAGCGGATCGCGCCCCGCGTGATCGGATGCGCGCCGACGACGGCGCGGAGCAGGCTGGTCTTGCCGACGCCGTTGCGCCCGAGCAGGCAGGTGACGGCGCCGATCTCGGCGCGAATGGATACCTGCCGCAGCGCGATCGCCGCGCCGTAGTGCAGGTCCACCTGATCGACTTCCAGCATCACCGTCCCAGATACACTTCCACCACGCGCGGGTCTTCGCTCACATGGTCGATCGAGCCCTCCGATAGCACCGAGCCCTCGTGCAGCACCGTCACTTTCACGTCGAGTGCGCGGACGAAGGCCATGTCGTGCTCCACCACGACGACGCTGCGCGTGCGATTGATCGCGCGCAGCAGTTCGGCGGTCTGCGCGGTCTCTGCGTCTGTCATGCCGGCCACGGGTTCGTCGACCAGCAGCAGTTTCGGCTCCTGCGCCAGCAACATGCCGATCTCCAGCCATTGCTTCTGGCCATGCGACAGGTCGCCGGCCGGCCGACCGCGCGCGTCGGCGAGACGGATCGTGGTCAGGATCTCCTCGATGCGGGTCCGCTCCCCCGCGGTCTCGCGCGCCCACAACGCGAAACGTGCCGCACGTTCTCCGGCCAGCGCCAGAAGCAGATTGTCCCAAACGCTGTGCTGCTCGAACACCGTCGGCTTCTGGAACTTCCGCCCGATGCCGAGGCTGGCGATCGCCGGCTCGTCGAGCCGCGTGAGGTCGGTGTCCTCGCCGAACACCACCTTGCCCGTGTCGGGTCGCGTCTTGCCGGTGATGACGTCCATCATCGTGCTCTTGCCGGCGCCGTTCGGGCCGATCACCGCGCGCATCTCGCCCGGCTCCAGGACCAGGGACAACTCGTTGAGCGCGCGGAATCCGTCGAAGCTCACCGTCACGCCGTCGAGATACAGCAGGCTGCCGCTCATCCGGTGATCTCCTGCGCCGCCGGCGCGATCTCGGGCCGGGGCGTGCTATGGCGCGTGCGGAACGACCCGACGATCCCCTTGGGCAGGAACAGCGTGACCAGCACGAACAGCCCGCCCAGCGCGTAGAGCCAGAGTTCCGGCAGCGCGCCGGTGAAGACCGTCTTGCCGAAATTGACCAGCACCGCGCCGAGAATCGCCCCCGCCAAGGTGCCACGGCCACCGACCGCGACCCAGATGACCGCCTCGATCGAGTTGGCCGGCGCGAACTCTCCTGGATTGATGATGCCGACCTGCGGCACGTAGAGGGCGCCGCCGATCCCCGCCATCACGGCGGAAAGAACGAAGACAAACAGCTTGTAGCTTTCCGGCCGGTAGCCGAGAAACCGCGTCCGGCTCTCCGCGTCGCGCACCGCGACCAGCACCTTGCCGAAGCGCGAGCCGACCACCCAGCGGGCCAGCAGGAACTGGCCGCACACGAACAGCGCGGTCAGCACAAGAAGCGCGGACCGGGTGCTGTCGAGATGCAGCGGGACGCCGAGCGCGTCCTTGAAGTCGGTCAGGCCGTTATTGCCGCCAAAACCCATGTCGTTACGGAAGAAAGCGAGCAGCAGCGCGTAGGTCAGCGCCTGGGTGATGATAGAGAGATACACGCCGGTGACGCGCGAGCGGAAGGCGAGCCAGCCGAACACCAGCGCGATCACCCCCGGCACCAGCATTGCCATCACCACGGCGAACGGGAAGAAGTCGAAGCCATGCCAGTACCACGGCAATTCCTTCCAGTTGAGGAACACCATGAAGTCCGGCAGGGTCGCGTTGCCGTAGACGCTGCGCGTGCCGATCTGGCGCATCAGGTACATGCCCATCGCGTAGCCGCCGAGCGCGAAGAACGCCGCGTGGCCCAGGGTCAGTATGCCGGCGAATCCCCAGACCAGATCGACCGCCAGCGCCAGCATCGCGTAGCAGAGATATTTTCCGGCGAGCGATAACGCGTAGGTCGGCACGTGCAAGGTGGAGTTGGGGGCGGTGCCGAGATTGAGTGCCGCCATCAGCAGCGCGCCGCCGAGCACCAGCGTGACGGTCAGCGTGGTAGAAAGGGCAGGGCGGGTGCTCATGCGACCGGCACCTGTGGCTTACCCCTCACCCCGGCCCTTAGCCCGCTCTTCGCGGCCCAAGCCCGCAAGGGGAGGGGGAGAAGTCTAGCCCTCTCCCCTTGCGGGAGAGGGTTGGGTGAGGGGTCGCGGCCCGTCACGCCTCCACCGCCCGTCCCTTGAGCGGGAACATGCCGCGCGGGCGGCGCTGGATGAACAGGATCAGAAGTATGAGAACAACGATCTTGCCGAGCACGGCGCCGGCCACGGGCTCAAGAAACTTGTTGACGATCCCGAGCGTAAGCGCGCCGACCGCGGTGCCCCACAGATTGCCCACGCCGCCGAACACCACCACCATGAAGCTGTCGATGATGTAGCCCTGGCCGAGATTGGGGCTCACGTTGTCGACCTGGCTGAGCGCGACACCCGCCATGCCAGCGACGCCGGAGCCGAGGCCGAATGTCGCCGCGTCGATCCACGGCGTGCGGATGCCCATCGCCGCCGCCATGCGCCGATTCTGCGTCACCGCGCGCATTCGGAGGCCCAGCGAGGTGTAGCGCAGCGCCGCCATCAGCGCGCCGAGCACCAGCACGGCGAAGACAATGATCGCCAGCCGGTTCCAGGTGATCGTGAGCTGGCCGACCTGCACCGCGCCGCTCATCCACGCCGGCGTGCCGACCTCGCGATTGCTCGGCCCGAAGATCGAGCGCACCGCCTGCTGCAGCAGGAGCGAGAGCCCCCAGGTGGCGAGCAGCGTCTCCAGCGGCCGGCCGTAGAGGAACCGGATCAGCCCACGCTCGATCGCCACGCCGATCAGCCCGGTGACGACGAAGGCGAGCGGCACCGCGATGAACAGGCTGGCGCCGAACAGGCCGGGTGCCGCGTGCCGGATGACCTCCTGCACCATGAACGTGACGTAGGCGCCGATCATCACCATCTCGCCATGCGCCATGTTGATGACGCCCATTACGCCGAAGGTGATGGCGAGCCCGGCGGCGGCGAGCAGCAGCACCGAGCCGAGGCTGAGGCCATAGAACACGCTCTGCGCCTGGCTCCACAGCCGCAGCGAAAAGTCGATCGAACGCACCGCCTTCGCCGCAGCCTCCGCGACCGCGGGTGGCTGGCCGGATAGCGAGGCGAGCAGCGAGCGGGCCTCGAGGTCGGCGCGCTGGGCGATGACGCCGACCGCCGCCAGCCGGTCCGCCTCGGAGGCGTCGGGGCTGGACAGGATTGCGGCCGCGCGTGCTTGCCGCATCGCCCGCAGCGCCCCGGCGTCGGTCTCCCGCGCGAGCGCTCGATCGAGCGCGGGGAGGGCGGCGGCATCGCGCGACTTGAACACCGCCTCGGCGGCCGTGGCGCGCGTCGCGGCGCCCGGGGCGAACAGGCGCAGGCTGCCGAGGGCCGCATCGATCGACCGACGCACGGCGTTGTTCACTCGCACCGGCTTGAGCGCGCTCGCCGTCACGCCGGGCGCCGGCGCGCCGGTCGCCGCGTCGGTCAGCGTGCCATTGTCGTCGCGAATGAAAAGAGCATGATCGGCGCGCGCGTACAGCCTCCCCGCCTGAAGGGCGGCGATTACGGCGAGCGCGCGGGGCTGCCCGGACAGCGCGAGCTCGTCCACGCCGCGGCGGATCTCGTCGAAATTGCCCGAGGCGAACGGCGCGAACGCCTGTTCCGCCTGTTGCGCGCGGGCGCCGGCGCCGGCGCCGAGCAGCAGGGCCGCCATGAGGAAAAGGCCGACCAGGCGC
>DATIMU010000174.1:0-16930 GCA_035475015.1 Acetobacteraceae bacterium | reverse complement strand
CACGCCAAGCTGGGCAGCCAGGGCGAGCGCGTCGTGCGCCTCGCCCGGCTCGCCGCCGTCATCGCCCCGCTGGTCGGCGCCGGCGAGGCGCTGGCGGAGCGCGCCGCCCATCTCGCCAAGGCCGATCTCGTCACCGGCATGGTCGGCGAGTTCCCTGAACTCCAGGGCGTGATGGGCCGCTACTACGCCCTGCACGACGGCGAGCCACCCGAGGTCGCCGACGCCATCCGCGACCACTACGCCCCGCGCGGCCCCGGCGAGGGCGCGCCCGCCTCGCCCGTCTCGATGGCCGTCGCGCTGGCCGACAAGCTCGACCTGCTCGCCGGCTTCTTCGCGATCGGCGAAAAGCCCACCGGCTCGGGCGATCCCTACGCTCTGCGGCGGGCGGCCCTCGGCGTCATCCGCATCATCCGCGAGAACGGTCTGCGGTTGAATCTGCTGCCGCTCGTCAGTGAGGCCTTCGCGGCAGAATACGAGACAATACGGACCGTGTCTGAGAGAGCCAAGCGGGCAGCAATCGAGACGGCGAGGCGCGCAGGTGTAACACCTGGACCGACGGCGAGCCTTTCTGCTCAAGTGCTGACGACAATTCCTGGCTCTGATGTGCTCGCGGACCCAAACACGCTGGACGTGATCGGATTTGTTACTGATCGTCTTCGGATTCAGCTTCGAGCGGAGGGCGCTCGTCATGACGTACTTGCGGCCGTTTTTGCGGCCCAGTGGGACGACGACCTCAACCGGCTGCTCGCACGCACCGGGGCAGTGACCGCCCTGCTCGGCTCCGAGGACGGCGCGAACCTGCTCACCGCCTATCGCCGCGCGGCTAACATCCTGCGCATCGAGGACCGCAAGGACGGCCCGCACGAGGGCGTCGTCGATCCCGCCGCGCTGCAACCCGGCGTGGAGATGGCGCTGGCGCACGCGCTCGACGCCGCCGCGCCGGAGGTCGCCCGCCGGCTGGATGCCGAGGACTACGCCGGCGCGATGACGGCGATGGCCGGCCTCCGCCTTCCTCTCGACGCATTTTTCGACAAGGTGACGGTCAACGCACCGGAGCCGGAACTGCGCCGCAACCGGCTGCGTCTGCTTGCCGGCGCGCGGGCCATGATGGACCGGGTCGCCGATTTTTCGCTGATCGAAGGCTAAGGAGCACCGAACCGAGATGACCAAGTGGGTGTACAGCTTCGGCGCCGGCCGCAACGATGGCCGGGCGGACATGCGCGACCTGCTCGGGGGCAAGGGTGCCAACCTGGCCGAGATGGCGAGCATCGGCCTGCCGGTGCCGCCCGGCTTCACCATCACCACCGAGGTCTGCACCGCGTTCTACGACAACGACCGCAAATACCCCAGCGAGCTCGACGAGCAGGTGCGCGCCGGGCTGGCCTCGATCGAGCAGGCGGTCGGGCTGCGCTTCGGCGACGCGGAGAAGCCGCTGCTGGTCTCGGTGCGCTCCGGCGCGCGCGTCTCGATGCCGGGCATGATGGATACCGTGCTCAATCTGGGGCTCAACGACCGCACCGTCGCCGGCTTGGCGGAGGCGTCGAAGGACCCGCGCTTCGCCTGGGACAGCTATCGCCGCTTCATCCAGATGTACGGCTCGGTGGTGCTCGGCGTCGATCACCACCGCTTCGAGGAGATCATCGAGCAGGCCAAGATCGAGGCCGCCGTCACCGAGGACACCGCGCTCTCCGCCGAGGACTGGCAGCGCGTGGTGGACGGCTACAAGGACATGGTGCGCGCCGAGACCGGCAAGCCGTTCCCGCAGGAACCCGCCGAGCAGCTCTGGGGCGCCATCGGCGCGGTGTTCGGCAGCTGGATGAACCCCCGCGCGATCACCTATCGCCGCCTGCACGACATCCCCGCCGCCTGGGGCACCGCCGTCAGCGTGCAGGCGATGGTGTTCGGCAACATGGGCAACGACTGCGCCACCGGCGTCTGCTTCACCCGCGACCCGTCCACCGGCGAGAACCTGTTCTACGGCGAGTTCCTGGTGAACGCGCAGGGCGAGGACGTGGTCGCCGGCATCCGTACGCCGCAGCCGCTGTCGAAGCTCCGCTCGAAAGCCGGCGAGGTGTCAATGGAGGAGGTGCTGCCCAACGCCTATGCCGAGCTCATGCAGGTGCGCGAGAAGCTCGAACAGCACTACCACGACATGCAGGACATCGAGTTCACGGTGCAGCAGAACAAGCTGTACATGCTGCAAACCCGCAACGGCAAGCGCACCGCCGCAGCCAGCCTCAGGATCGCCGTCGAGATGGCGCGCGACGGGCTGATCGAGCAGGACGAAGCGGTGCGGCGGGTTAACCCGGCCTCGCTCGATCAGCTGCTGCACCCGACGCTCGACCCCAAGGCGGCGCGGACGGTGCTCGCCAAGGGGCTGCCGGCGAGCCCGGGTGCCGCATCCGGTGCGGTGGTGTTCAACGCCGACGAGGCCGAGAGCCGCGCCGCCAAGGGCGAGCCGGTGATCCTGGTCCGAATCGAGACCAGCCCCGAGGACATCCACGGGATGCACGCGGCGCGCGGCATCCTGACCACGCGCGGCGGCATGACCAGCCACGCCGCCGTGGTGGCGCGCGGCATGGGCCGGCCCTGCGTCGCCGGCGCCGGCGGGCTCAACGTCGACTACAACGGACAGACCCTCTCGGCCGGCGGCCGCACGGTGCGGGCGGGCGAGATCATCACCCTCGACGGCGCCACCGGCGAGGTCTTCGTCGGCTCCGTCGCGATGATCGAGCCCGCTATGTCAGGCGATTTCGCCACCTTGATGGAATGGGCCGACCGCTCGCGCCGTCTCAAGGTGCGGGCCAACGCGGAGACGCCGCTCGACGCGGAGACCGCGAAGAAATTCGGCGCCGAGGGCATCGGCCTCTGCCGCACCGAGCACATGTTCTTCGACCCCGAGCGGATCGGCGCGGTGCGCCAGATGATTATGGCGAGCGATGAGCGCGGCCGCCGAGCGGCGCTGGAAAAGCTGCTGCCGTTCCAGCGCGAGGATTTCCGCCAGCTCTTCACCATCATGGCGGGCCTGCCCGTCACTATCCGCCTGCTCGACCCGCCGCTGCACGAGTTCCTGCCGCACAGCGACACGGAACTGGCCGACGTCGCCGCCGCACTCGGCACCGACATGGAGGCGATGCACCGGCGCATCGCCGAGCTCGCCGAGGCCAACCCGATGCTCGGCCATCGCGGCTGCCGCCTCGGTGTGACCTATCCCGAGATCTACGAGATGCAGGCCCGTGCCATCTTCGAGGGCGCGCTCGACGTCGCCAACGAGACCGGCAACGCGCCGGTGCCCGAAATCATGATCCCGCTGGTCGGGATGCGGCGCGAGCTGGAGATCACCCGCGCGCAGGTCGACAAGGTGGCCAAGGAGGTATTCGAGCGGGCCGGTCGCACCATCGAGTACAGCGTCGGCACCATGATCGAGCTGCCGCGCGCGGCACTGACCGCCGACCGCATCGCCGAAGTCGCGGATTTCTTCAGCTTCGGCACCAACGACCTCACGCAGACGGTGTTCGGCCTGTCCCGCGACGATGCGGGCAAGTTCCTGCCCACCTATGTCGAGCGCGGCATCCTGCCCAAGGACCCGTTCGTCTCGATCGACGTGGAGGGCGTTGGCGCGATGGTGCGGATCGCCAGCGAGAAGGGCCGCGCGACCAAGAACGGCCTCAAGCTCGGCATCTGCGGCGAGCATGGCGGCGACCCATCCTCGATCGCCTTCTGCGAGGAGATCGGGCTCGACTACGTCTCCTGCAGCCCGTACCGTGTGCCCGTCGCCCGCCTCGCGGCGGCGCAGGCGGCCCTCGGCGTGGCCGCCGACCGGACCGCATGAGAAGGCGCGCGATGACCATGACCCAGCTTCGGCTGTTCTTGGCTGCCCTGGCGATCGGCCTCGCGCCAGGGTTCGCCGGGGCGCAGATCAACCCGTTCAAGGGGCGCGGCGGCGACCGGCTCAGCGGCGGCGACATCCAGATGCTGATGGACGCGAGCAACCGCCTGCTCGCGCAGCCGTCGCCGCATAAGGGCGCCGCCGAGCACTGGAAGAACGGCCAGACCGGGGCGTCCGGCAGTGTCAGCCTGACGGGCAATTCCCGCCACGACGGCCTGGCTTGCCGCATCCTGAGCTACCAGGCGCATTCCGGCTCCGGCATGAGCCCGAGGTCGAGCACGCTGACCTGGTGCAAGACGCAGGACGGCAGCTGGAAGATCGCGTCCTAGCCAGAGCGGATTCGCCGCCGGTCAGGCGCTCCGTCGTGCCCACAGACGGGCAGCCACGGCGCCGAGCGGCTCGCTAACCGACGATCCACCAGGCGAGCAGGCCGATCACCGCCCAAATCGCGGCAGCCAGACCGGTGGCGGCCAGCAGGCCCCTGGCGGCCCCCAGCGCGTCGTCACCTCGGTGTCTGGTCTTGCCCCGCGGCAGATCGTTCGCCTTGCCGCACCTGCGGACCCCGCTTGGGATCTGCATCATGTTCGCCATCGCGGCCTCGAATCGGACGGCTCGGATGCCGTCCGTGGTCGATGGCTAACTCACGGGTGGCCCGAAAGTTGCATCGTTTGAAGGTGTACCCCTTCGAGGCTCGCTTCCCGTAGGCCGCGTCAGCGACCCGAACGGCCGCTGGGAAGCCCGGCGCAGATGAAGGCCGGGTTCTCCCAGCCGGGCTTGCCATAGGTGAGGCGCTCGCCGGCGAGATCCAGCACCGTGCCGCCGGCCGCTTCGAGCACCGCCTGGGGTCCGGCGGTGTCCCACTCCATCGTCCGGCCGAAACGCGGGTAGAGGTCCGCCGCCCCTTCTGCGACGCGGCAGAATTTCAGGCCCGAGCCGATATTGCTGACCGAGGCGATCTTGCGCCCGGCGAGGAAGCCGTCGAGCCGCGAATCATTGGCATGGTAGCGGCTGGCCACCACCGCGAGCCCGCTCTCGGGCGGCACGCGGGCCTGTATGGCACGCTCGCCGGCGGTGGTCCGCTTCCAGGCGCCGCGGCCGACGATACCGCCGAACATTTCTCCCAGCGCCGGCACGCCGACCACGCCGAGCACCGCGCGGCCGTCCCGCACCAGGCCGATATGCACGGTGAACTCGTCATGCCCGGCGCTGAACTCGCGCGTGCCGTCCAGCGGATCGACCAGCCAGAATGCCGGGCCGGGCGCGGTGATCTTGCCGCCCGCCACTTCCTCCTCGGCGATCACCGGGATCTCGGGCGCCGCGTGGCGCAGCCCCTCCAGGATCAGCGCCTCCGCCGCATGATCGGCCGCCGTCACCGGCGAGGCGTCGGCCTTGGAGCGCACGTCGAAGCCGCGCGCCCGCACGGCGAGGATGGTCGCCCCGGCGCGGTGCGCGAGGTCGGCGGCCAGGGAGAGCAGGGCCGTATCGTCCATCGCCTTCGGATCGTGGTTCATCACTTTCTGATAGCCGGGGGCCCTCGGGAATACAACGAAACCGCTAACCGAGCATGTCCGTCAGCGCCCGGACGTAATGCTCGCGACCGTTCTCCCGCGCGACCCGCGCCAACCCGCCGGCGCGGATACGTTGCCACAGCGCCTCGCCGCGATGCAGCGCCACGATCAGTGCGGCGAACCGGGCCGGATCGGCGGCCGGCGCCGCGAGGATGTCCTCCCCGTCCGTCCACCCAAGCTGCTCGCGCAGCAACCCGGTCGCCACCACGGGCACGCCGAACGAGGCCGCCTCGTTCACCTTGTAGGGCAGGCCGGCGGCGTAGCGTGTGGGTGCGACGAAGACGCGATGCCCCGCGTACAGCGGCAGCGTGTCCGCGACGGTGCCGCGCAGCGTGATGCGCGGATGGCTGGCAAAACGCTCCAGACCGACGCCCTCGCCGACATGACCCGCGACCGTCAGCCGCGTCTGCCAGCCAAGCTCCCGCTCGACCAGCGGCAGCACCTCGTCGACGAACCAGCAGAGCCCGTCGTAATTCGGCGCGTCCTCGCGATGGATCGCGCCGACGAACAGCATCCCGGCCCGCTCGGCCCATCCCGCTGGCGTCGGCGCGACCGCGCGGCAGTGGCCGAGAACATGCACGTCGTCAAATCCCATCTCGCGCAGCGCGGCGGCCTCGGCCTCGCTCACCGCGATCAGGGTGCGGGCGTGGCTCGCATGAGCGAATTCCTGCCGCATCGCCTCGGGCAGATCGAATGCCGCAGCCGGATCGAGCAGGATCGCGCGCCCGGCGTCGCGCAGCGCGGCGATCGCCTCGGTGTCGAGGATCAGGTGCCGTGGCGCACTGTCCGGCAGCCGTGGAACGATGCGCTCCAGATTATGCGTGCGAGCGACCCAAAGCGCGTCGAAATAACCCGCCCGCTCCCGCAGGAACGCCGCGAGATCGTCGATGTCGCGGTCGTGCACCACTTCGACCGTGTCGGGAAAATCCGCGTAGACGGCAGCGAGATCGAACGCGCGGCGTTCCACGGGAAACACCGTCACATGGAAGCCCATCTCCGCCATCACGGCGACCAGATCGTTCGAGCGCACGAAGCCCGAGCCGAGCAGCCGCAGCGGCAGCGTGTCCTCGATGAACAGGACGCGGCGGCGCAGGTCGGTGGCGCGCGCGGCCAGCGCGTCGCCCGGCGCGCATCGGCCCGTGAGCCAGTCCGCGTGGCGCGCCACAAAGGCCGCGTGTCCCCGCGCGATCAGCGCCTGCGCCACCGCCGCCGTGCCGGCGCTGCCGTGTTCGAGATGGTGGACGACAATGGCCGGGTCGTACACCACGCGGTGCCCCGCCTGCGCGATGCGCACGCAGAGATCGGCGTCCTCGTAATAGGCCGGCGCGAAGTCCTCGGCGAAGCCGTCGAGTTCGATGAGCAGTGCGGCGCGGACCAGCAGGAACACGCCCGAGCAGTAATCCACGTCGCGCACGAAGTTCGCCTCCGGCGCCAGCGGCGAGGCGTCGCGCAGGTAGCCGGCGGTCGACCCGTCGCGCCAGATGATGCTGCCGGCCTCCTGCAGCGCGCCATGCCCACGGATCACCTTGCCGCCCACGGCGCCGATGCGTGCGTCGCTCGCCATCCGCCGCAACGCCGCCGCGATGGCGCCCGGGCCGAGTTCCACGTCGTTGTTGAGGAACAGCACCGCCGGCGAGGTGACACTGTAGAGCCCGGCATTGCAGGCGCGCACGAAGCCGATATTGCTGTCGAACCGCAGCAGCCGCGCGCCGCGCACGTAGCGCGTGATGCGCAGCGTCTCGTCCTCGGAGCCGGAATCGACCAGGATCAGCTCGATCGGTCCGGCGAAATTCGCGCGCAGCGAGGCGAGCGCCATCATGCTGAGCGCGAACTGGCCATGCAGCACCATGATGACGCTGAGAACCGGCGCCTCGCTCACGGTGAAATCGAGCGGCGCCCGCCCCCACAACGGCAGCAGGTTGCGCGCCCGCGCGCGGAACACGCTCCGCCCCGCGAGCTCGGTCACCGGCTCGTCGACCGGCGGCGTGGCGGCGAGCCCCTGCGCCCGGCCGATGCGCAGGTAATGGGTGAACGCATCCGGCGCGCGGCTCTCGGCGAGATCGGTGCGAACCTCGGGGTGGGCGCTCACGTACCAGGCGAGGTCGATCCTCGGGTGCGGCGCCCGCATCTCGCCCGCGCCATCCGTGAGGAAGTGCCAGTAGCCGTTGCGCAGCCGCCCCGCCGCGACGGCCACGGCGATGTCCGGATAGCGCGCCAGATAGAACTCCTCCGAGAACCAGGCGAGCGGATCGAAGCGGGTCGGCGTCGGATTGCGCAGATAATGCTCGATCGCCGCCCGCCATTCGCCGGCGGCGATCGCCGTCGCGACCTCGGGATAGCGGGCGCGATAGAAATCGGGATCGAAATAGTCGGAAACCCAATTCTCGCCCGCTCCCGCGTCGAGCCGCGAGAGGAAGTGACGGAAGGCGCCGAGCGCCTCGCACTCCCGTGCCGCGTCGGCGTCCAATCCGGCGCGATAGCGCGCGGGGTCGAACAGGACATGGCCGATCCGCCCCTCACGGCTGCCGTGCTTGAGGAAATGGTCGTAGCCGTTGGCGAACTCCCCGGCGGCGAGCACTTCGTCCCCGAGATCAGTGTAGCGCGCCCGGTACAGCGCCGCGTCGAACAGCCAGTGCGGCGAGAAATTAGCGTGGCCATCGAGACAGTAATGGTCGAACCCGGACCGAAAATGCCCCGCCTCGACCGCGGTGGCGACGCCCGGATGGTGCTCCAGGTACCACGCCTCGTCGAACAGCGCGTTCGGCGAGTGCCGCCGTGCCGCGCCGGTGTCGAGATAGTAGCCGAGAACCGCGTCCGGGCCAGGATCGCACAGCGCGGCCGCCGCCTCCGGGTGGCGCGCGAGATACCAATCGGGGTCGAACTCCGCCCACGCGATCCGGTTGCGGCCGGCGAGCGCCAGCGTCTCGCTGGCGGGACGCGGGTTCAGCACGGCGGCGGCGACGCGGCCAGCAGGCGCGCGCACACCGAGTACACCGTCGCCGGCTCCAGCCCGGCGAGGCAGGCGAGCTCACGGTGGCAATCCTGCGGGCGGGCCAGGTAGCACGGGCTGCACGCCATGACCCGCCGCACCGCCACGGCGCGCGGCCCGAGCGGCGCCCATTCGGTCGCGTCGACCACGCCGGAATGGATGCCGACCGTCGGCACGCCGAGCGCGGCGGCGATGTGCTTCGGTCCGCTGTTGTTGCCGACGAACAGCGCGCAGGCGGCGAGCAGCGCCGGCAGGTCCGCGAGCTTCACACGCCCGATCAGCGACAGCACGGCGCCCGGCGACATCACGCCGGCCAGCACCTCGTTGCCCAGCGCCGCCTCGTCCCCGCCGCCGATCAGCACCACGCGCACGCCGTGATCCTCGACCAGCCGGTCGATCAGCCGAGCGAAATGCGCGGCGGGCCATTGGCGCATCACGTTGCCGACGCCGGGATGCACGCACACCACCGGCCGATCGAACCAGCCCCGCGCATCCGGCGGCAGGAAGTCCAGCGTGCCGGGCGCGGCGGGCGGGAGCACCGTGCGGTCGGCGCCGCTGGCGGTGCCGATCGCCTCGACCAGGTTGAGCAGGTCGTCGCCGACATGGCTGCGCTTGGGGTGCATCCCCCGATCGCCCTCCCATTCGAGCGCGACATCCAACCACGGGAACTGGCCGAGATGGTCGAAGCCCGCGAGATGCCGCGCGCCGGTGCGGCGCAGGATCTCGCGCGTGTCGAGATGCTTGCGCAGGTCGATCGCGAGGTCGAACCGCTCCGGCGCCAGGCGGGCGGCCAGTGCCCCGAGCTCGCTCTCCTCCAGCGCCTTCTGGCCGAGGCCGGAGCGGGCGTGAAAGAACTCGAAGCCGATGAAATCATCCACCGCACCGGTCGCCACCGCGAAGCCGCGCAGGCCGGGACTGCCGAGCAAGGTGATCCGCGCCTCGGGGAACAGCGCGCGCAGCCGGCGCAGGGCCGGGACGGCGGTGAAGAAGTCGCCGATATGATCGAGCTTCATCGCCAGGACGCGGCTGATCTCGTCGCGCGAGAACAGCGGATGGCCGGAGCACACCAGCTGCGCCGGCTCCTCCTCCGGCACGAAATCATCGGTGCCGCGCGCGAGGTTTGGGCTGAAGAACGGGTCGCCCTCGGCGAACAGCCGGGTCCAGCGCTGCCGGAAACGGCCGGTGTCGAAGCTGTCGGGCATCGCGCCCCGGCTGGCCATCTCGTGATGGATCAGCGTGGCGTGCGGCGTGTAGACGACGGCGTGGCCGGCGCCGTGCGCGCGCAGGCAGAAATCGAGGTCGTTGTTGACGATCTCATGCGCCTCGTCGAACCCGCCGAGACTCTCGAACAGCGCGCGGCGCACCATCAGGCAGGCGCCGGTGACCGCGATCACGTTGCGCGTGGTGAGCGCCAGGCCGAAATAGCCGGGCTCGCTCGCCTCGGCGAAGCGGAACGCATGGCGGGCGATGCCGAACTGGGCGAGGAACATGCCGGCGTGCTGCACCCGCCCGTCCGGGTAGAGCAGCCGAGGCCCGACGACGCCGATTTCGGGCCGCGCCGCCTGCTCCAGCATCGCATCCAGCCAGTCGGGCTGCATGACCTCGATGTCGTCGTTGAGGAACAGCAGGAACTCGCCGCGCGCCTCGCGGGCGCAGCGGTTGTTGAAGCGCGACCAGTTGAAGCCGTCCTCGGCGTGGATCACGCGGTCGGCGTGGGCGTGCAGCCAGTCCCGCCAATGCGCGTCGGCCTCCGGGATGTTCTCGATGCAGATGATCTCGATGCGGCCCGGCGCGGTGCTGGCGCGCAGCGTCTCGACGCAGATGCGGACGTGGCCGTTGGCACCGCAGGTCGGGATGATGACGGACACCAGCCCCGGCACCGGCTCGGTGCGGCGCAGCCGGTAGCTGCGTGGCGTGCGCCCGGCGGCGATCTCGCCCGGGATGCCGCGACGCCGCGCGGCGGCGGCGAGGGCCGCGCGCTCGCTGGCCGCGCCCTCCTCGGCGGCCCCCCGCTGCAGCAGCAGCAGCGGCACATGGCGGACCGCGCGCGCGGCCTCCGTGCAGCGCAGCACGAAGTCGTACTCGCCGTCACGCAGCAACCCGCGCGGCGTCGCGCCGATCGCCGCCAGCAGCGATGCGCGCGCGCAGCAGAAGCGGCCGACATAATTGGTGGACAGCAGCAGCTCCGGCGAGAAGCGCGGCTTATAGAACGGCTCGCGCTCGCCCCTCGCGGGGCTCACGCGCGATTCGTCGCAGGTGAAGAAATCCGCCGCCCGGTCGAGCCCGCTCGCGACGGCCATCTCGATCAGCGCATCGACCCCCGGCAGGTCGCCCGGCCCGAGCAGCGCGAACAGCGTGTCGTCCGCCGCGCCGCCGAGCACCCGGTCCATCGCATCGCGCCCGAGCACCACGACGCGCTCGTCGTCGCGCGCGAGTGCCGCCGCCGCGCGGCCGATCCGCGCGCTGCCCGCGAGCAGCAGCACTCGCCAATCACCGTATGGCTGGCGCCGCAGCGCCTCGATCGTGTCCGCCGCCGCCGCCACGTCCTCGGGGACGCGCAGCGGCGTCAGCAGGCGGAACGCCGGGCGCCACGCCAACCGCGCCAACAGGTCGAGATCGAGGTCGAGTTCCGCGCGTGGCAGGCGCCGGCGGATACCGAAGCGCGCCTCGGCGTCGGGCGGGATATGGACCGTGAAGGCGAAGCGCGTCGCGTGCTCGCGGCCGTCGGGGGCCGCGACGCGGATCGTCGCCTCGTGCGGGCCCTCCTTCAGCAGCCGGGGCGGACAGTTGAAGATGAAGCCGCTGCGCAGCGCGCCGGGCCAGTCCGGCAGGGCCGCCGCCACGTCCTGCCGCGCGGCGCCGTAATGCGCGGCACCGGCGGGCTGCCCGTCGATCAGCACGGTGACCGCTTCCACCCCACCGCGCGCCACCGCCCAGCCGCCGATGGTCAGGCGGCCGGACACCGGCGCGGTCGCCACGCCGCCGCTCACCGCCGGGCTGTCGAGCTCGACCCGGAAGTCCTGCGGGGCCGGCGAGGGGTCGGGTGCGGCGGCGCGGGGTGCCACCGGCGCGGGATGGATCGGCTGCGTCCGCTCCGTGCTCTCGCCGAGCCCGTTGCGCGCGACCAGGCGCAGCGTCCGGGCGCCCTCGCGCGGCGCGAGGCCGGCTTTGGCGAAATGGAAGCCGGAGAGCCGCGCAAACGGGATGGCGGGAAAGCCCGACGCCACGTCCTCTCGGCGCAAGCCCAGCTCCGCCTCGCCCAGCGCTTCGCCGTCCAGGAACACCGCGACCGCGCTGATGCCCGCCGCGCAGACCACCCAGCCGGTGACCGCCAGATCACCCTCGAGCGAGAGCCCCGCCTCGTCGCAATGCAGGTGGATCGGATGCGCGCCGCTCGTGGGCACCTCGGAGCCGGGCGGCGCCGGCGGGGCGGGGTCGATGGGGTGCCGCTCGACCGGCATCACCGTCTCCTGGAACACCCCGTCCAGCGCCAACGCCTGGACCGTCAGCGTGCCGCCCGCCAGAACCTCTGGCGGGACCGGCGCGTCGAACGCGAAGCCGGACAGGGCGGCCTGCTGGTAGCGGGGATGCACCCGGCCGACATCGGGGCGCGACAGGCCGACCCGCGCCGCGCCGATCCGGTGCTCGCCGGCGAACAGCTGCACGGTCACGAGCGCGTTCGACGCCACGGCCCATCCCGACACCGAGAGCCGCCCCGACGGCGACAAGCTGGCGCGCTCGACGTAAAGGCAGATTGCCGGCGGCGGGCGTGCCGTCCCCGTCGGGGACACCGCTCGCGACGGCTCGATCGACGCCTCCCCCGCCTCGGCGTCGACCCGCAGCGTGAGCGCCTCCCGGTGCGTCCGCCCATCGGCGAGCCGGGCGGCCAGCTCGACCTCGGTGCGCGCGGGTGAGAAGGCGCGCACCCGTGACAGCACCAGATCGAAGCCTTGCCCGCCGCCCGCGTCATTCCTGGCGTCGGCGCGGCCGCCCGAGATTCGCGACACCGCCACGCCGTCGGCCAGCAGGGTGATGCCCTCGACCGCCACCGGCGCCTGCAGGTGGCCGCGAATGATGAGATCGAGCCGCCCGTCGACCCGGCCCACCTGCACCCGCGCCTCGACCGCGAGGCGAGGCTCCCGCTGGTCCGGCCCGTGCGGCCGCCCGGACGGCGCGGCCATGCCGTCCGCCGGATCGTCGATCAAATCCACCACGTCGCGGCCCGGGCCGCTACTTGCCGGCCGGCATGCGGCCTTCCCGGTAGCCGTTGCTGACGAAGTGTTCCTGGGCGGACCCGATCAGCCCCTGGCGGATGCTTTCGTCCACGTCGGGGTTGTTGCGCCGATACCAGGCTTCGTCCACGGCCAGCGCGAACGGCAGCCGCCCCTCGAAATAGCCGTCTTGGACAAAGTGCCGCCGGACCGAGCTGATCCGCCCCTCCCGCTCCGCCTCTGCGATATCGTCGTATTGCTCGCGATAGAACGCCGGGTCGATCTCCACGCCTCCGAGGAACAGCTTGATGATCTTGAGGAAATCCTCGTAGCTGGCGCTGACCCGCAATTCGCCCTTGACCGAGGCGATTTCGAGCGAGCGACGGATCAGATCGAACGGGGGAAGATATTTCACGGCTTCGCAAACCAGTCCGGTTGAGCACGGAGCACTCAACATACAACGAGGGGATACATCAACTGGTTAATCTGGTCGTCACGATCGTTGCCTTTCTAGCGTTTCCGCCGGTCGAGGTACCATTTGAGCACCCCGGTGAAGGTGCTGTCGGACGTCGTCGGCAGCATCCGTGTCGGATATCTCTCCCAGGAAGCAAAAACAGCGCTGGGTGGTGGGCCACCGAGCGCTCGCTCGATCAGGTCAACGTGCTCGCACGCGCTCCGCACCCACTCCGTCGGGGAACGCGCCCTGTCGTTGCCGTTGAGGATGAATCCGAAGGGCATGTCGTGCGATTTCGCGTGCCGCTGACCGACGAGGCGCTGGAAGTGCTGCGCCGTGCCTTCACCGGGGAAAAGTTTAGCTTCGAGGGCAAGCGCTACAATTTCCAGGACGTGAAGATCACGCCGGGCTTCGTGCAGCCGGGCGATCCGCCGCTGTGGGTCGCCGCGAGCGGGCGGAACGCGGGGGACTTTCGCATCGGCATCATCCGTTCCTGCCTCGTCACCGATGACCCGGCGCGCGACTGGGTCGACGTGCGCGCCGCCGAGCGCCGGCGGATGGAGGTCTACAACCGCTTCCGCGAGGCCGCCGGCGGGCATGGCGGGGTCGCCGGCATCACCGAGGAGGAGCGCATCCCGCAGACCTGGGTGGTCGGCGACGTGGACCATTGCGTCGCCGAACTGTCGGCGTTCATCCGCGAGTACGGCCTCACAGACCTCGTCACCTGGGGCGTGCCGCCGGGGATGCGCCCCGACCAGATGGCGCCCAGCCTGGAACGCTTCGCCCGCGACGTCGCGCCACGCCTGCGGGCGAAGTTCGGCGGTTAGTACATCCGCGTGCGGTAGCCTTCCTCGATCCGCACGTCGGCCTCGGCCGCGTCGCAGGCGCCGGTCTGGTCGGCGATGATGCGGCCGAGCGAGGGGAAGCTGCTCCGCGCGACGTGACGCTCGGCGTCCCACAGCTTGGCCCGCTTCAGCGCCTTGCCGCAGTGGAAGAACACCTCCTGCACGTCGATCAGCAGCCCCGCCCTCGGCAGCTTGCCCTGCGCCTCGGCGGGGGCGAGCAGCGCCGTGTCGGTCACGACGCGGGCGGTGCCGCTCACCCGCAGCGTCTCGTCGATGCCGGGAACCAGGAAGATGAGGCCCACGCCGGGGTTGGCGAGGACGTTGCCGTAGCTGTCCACCCGGTTGTTGCCGGGCCGGTCGGGCAGCAGCAGCGTGGTGTCGTCCAGCACCAGCACGAAGCCGGGCGCGTCGCCGCGTGGGCTGGCATCCGCCTGGCCGTGGTCGTCGACCGTGGCCAGCACGAGGAACGGCGAGAGGGCGATGAAGGCGCGGGCGTGGGGGTCGAGCCGGGGGATCACCTTGCGTTCGGCGAGCAGGCTGATCGCCCCGTAATAGGCCCGCAGCGTGTCGTGATCGCTGATGCCGTCCATGATGCTTTCTCCCCTGTTTCGTCCCCTCTAGCTGCTCTCCCAAGCGTGACGCAACCGGATTGGAGGGGTGGCGTTCCGGTCGGTATCTGCGGCGCCGTTCCCCCCACCTGCGCCGCGGACCGGGTGCCGGCGGCGCGGCCGGAGGTTCGGCGAAAGCTGGATCGTCGATGGTCACGCCGCTCCGGTGCCCGGCTCTTCTTCAGGCAGTCGGCCGGCGGGGTCCATCGGCCCCGCGGCCGTCTGCGCCGACAAGGAGGAAGCGATGGCCTCGATCAACGATCCCACCAATCCCTCCGGCAGCCTGATCGCCGGCGACCAGGTTTCGGGCACCGCCGTCTATGATAGCAAAGGCGAGCGGCTCGGCACCGTCGACGACGTGATGATCGACAAGACATCCGGCCGGATCGCGTATGCGATCCTCAGCTTCGGCGGCTTCCTTGGCATCGGCGATAAGCATCATCCGTTGCCGTGGGCGACGTTGCGCTACGACACCGGCCTCGGCGGCTACGTGGTCAATCTAGATCGTGCGATGCTGGAAGGCTCGCCGGCCTATGCCGACGACGAGGCGGTGGCCTGGGAAGACCCCGCCTGGGGCCGCCGCGTGCACGACTACTACCGGGCCGAGCCGTACTGGAACGCGATTCCGTAATCACAAGGAAAATCCGGGTTCGACGGCGGGGCGAGTCCTTCCGGGCTCGCCCCGTTCCATGCCGTCTGGACGTCGATACCCGGCTTCCCGCAGGATCGGGGGGCCACGCCGAGGGGGAAGGACGCCGCATGAGCACGCGCATCGGCATCGCCGGTATCACCGGCCGGATGGGCCGCCTGCTGGTCGAGGAGGTGGCCGCCGCCGGGGCCACGCTGGCCGGCGGGCTCGGCCGCACCGGCGCGGACACCGCCCGGCTCCCCGACATCGCCGCCCTGGGGCGCGCCGCCGAGGTGGTGATCGATTTCACCCATGCCTCCGCGGCTCGGTTGCACGCCGGGGCGCTGGCCGGGGCCGGAACCGCCTGGGTGCTCGGCACCTCGGGACTGTCGGGGGAGGACGAGGCGGCGGTGGCCGCCGCCGCCCGGCGCATCCCGGTGGTGTACGCGTCGAATTTCGCCCCCGGCGTGAACCTCGTCCTCGCCCTGGCCGAGCGCATGGCCGCCGCCCTGCCGGCCGAGGGCTATGACGCCGAGATCCTCGAAATGCACCACCGCCAGAAGGTCGACGCCCCCTCGGGCACCGCAATCGGCATGGGCCGCGCGGTGGCCGCCGGGTGGGGCGTGGCGCTGCCCGACGTGATGCAGAGCGGCCGCGACGGCCACACCGGCCCGCGCCGCACCGGCGCGATCGGCTTCGCCGCGCTGCGCGGCGGCCAGGTGGTCGGCGAGCACACGCTGATCTTCGCCTCCGCGAGCGAGCATATTTCCCTCACCCACCGCGCTTTCGACCGCCGGGTGTTCGCGACCGGCGCGGTGCGCGCCGCCTTGTGGCTGAAGGATCGCCCGGCGGGGCTTTACGGGATGGCGGACGTACTGGGGATGCCTAAGTAGGACCTTGCTGCCTTCGCGCCTACACATTATTTGCCATTGCGTATACGCGGAGCAATCCCATGCCGTTGAATATCCGCAGTGACGAGGTCAACCGGCTCGCCGAGACGCTGGCCAATCGGGTGCATGTCACCAAGACGGAAGCGGTGAAGCTGGCGCTGGAGAACGAGCTGCGTCGTCTCGACGAGGCCCTGCCTCTGAGAGTTCGACTTCGCCCGTTGCAGCAGCGCGTGTTGTCCCGGCCGCCGACAGGGCATGAAGCCGACAAGGAATTTTTCGACGAACTCAGCGGCGATCTGTGAATGTTCGTCGACGCTTCGGCGATCATTGCCATCCTGACCGGAGAACCCGAGGCGGACGCGCTCGCAGATCGGCTGGATGAGGCGCGCGCGCCCATCACCTCGCCGGTCGCGGTGTTCGAGGCAGCGCTGGGTCTTAGCCGAAAACGACACGCAAGCGTGGCTGAGGCGGTTGCCGACGTTCGGGAGTTGCTCGCCGCGGCCGGCATTCGCGTCATTCCGCTTACCGATAGAGAGGCCGAGACAGCGCTCGATGCGTCCGCCCGATACGGGAAGGGCCGCGGTCATCCCGCCCGGCTCAATATGGGCGACTGCTTCGCCTACGCGATGGCGAAGAATCATCGGGTGCCCCTGCTGTTCAAAGGCGACGATTTCTCCAAGACCGACATCCCATCTGCGTCCAGCACGGGCGCGGCTTGATTCCGCCAAGGATTTCCGTCACACACGCCGCGCCCGGCAGCCGGCCGGGGCGGCGGCCGGACGTGCCGGGCCATGCTCCGCCATAGCGAGGATCGACACCCATGCGCGACACGGGCGAGTTCCTGTTCA